>NZ_JAYJLK010000008.1:0-80524 GCF_051948795.1 Acinetobacter sp. Lyrl_1 | reverse complement strand
TATCATTCATCAAAATCAAGCCAGTTTTTTATAAGTTACAATTTCTGGCAATGAATGATCACTACCCACCATATAAGAATAAGTCGCTAAACTCAGCATGGCATCATCTTCATCACTATTACCATACGCATAAATAGCTGCATAATTTTCTAAATCATATTGTTCTAAAATCCGTATTTTCTTTTGTTCCCGACTACAATCAGGTGTTGAATATTGCCCTGTGAATTGTAGATTTTTAATTTCTGTTTCAGTACAAAGCAAATCGACATTTAACTGCTGACAAATATATTGCAAATAAATATCCACACTGGCAGAAACAATCACCACATCATCACCATTGAATTGATGCTGTTTTAATTGTTGTAACAGTTGTGGGTTAAGGTCATGCATTAAATCTGCTGCATAGCGTTGTGCAAGTGCTAATATTTCAGTTGTACTTGCATCTTTAAACATGGCACTAAACAATTTAGGGCGCATGGCATGCGCAGGATAGACTTTTAAATAATAGGCCTGAATCCACGGTAAGGTTTTTAAACCTTGTTTGATAATGTGTCGTTTAGACAAGGCATAGAAAATGAACCCTGTAAAACTGTCTTTGCTACACAGAGTCCCATCAAAATCAAATAAGGCTAGATTTTTATATTTTTGGCTTTTTGCATGCATGTTTTATAACGTCCATTGACTCGTGTTGCGAACCAATTGGTGTTGTAATCTCGACTGAGTTTAGGCCCTGAAATCACCACTTGTGGCATCATGGCATAAAATGGCTCTTTGCCCGTTTGAGCTTTATACAGTTTAGTTACAGCCAGATAGGTCGCGGTATCTTCAAATTTCTTTTCTTTTTCTTTTTTTAAGTCTGCACGAATTTGTCGTGGTGTAACCAAAATATTATGTTTGGCAAAAACAGCAATTAATTCACGTTCTGATTCACTCTTTGCATTACGCACGCCGCCATCTTTAGCATAAAGAAGTAAGTCGCCATCCAAATCGAGTTCAGCTTCGGTTAAATCATTCAGCATACTTTGGAATGCGGCATTGCGACTTGAATACATGCCCGAGTTATAGTCCGCAAACCGGTATAGCGCTTGATCATAGTCGGCAGGGTACATCATTAAACGATGAATCCCATAATATAAGCCACCATACTGGGTATATAGATCGCTGCGTAATTCCGCAATGTTGCCACTTTTTCGTTTGTGCTCTTTGGCATAGCTAATATGCACTTGCATAGAACCTAAAGTGGTAATTGGGTTAAGTTTTTCACCAATATTTTGTCCAAACAGTTTGGCAGCACCTGTTAGTGCGGAAACATGATAATGCTTTGCCATGTAGTCAAAAATTTCACGGTATAGTTCATCTAATTCACGTTCAGTTTTTACCCGACGCATTTGACTCAAATAGTTATCTTCAGGGCTAGGGTGGTTTTTCAGCACATCCTGAAAATAGCCTGCAACCGTGCCGCCAATTGCTTCGCCCAGTTTGGCTTTAAATTTTTCATCTAAACGATCTTGCACTTCTTTAACAGCTTTTTCACCCAAACCATAAACTTGTGGGTCTGCTACAAAGTTAGATTCCTGATCAACCACAGCAATAATGGTGCACATATTTTCTTTAGTTTGTGGAATACCCAATTGCTCAGAAATATCATAAATATCTTTAGCCCAAGCACTGCGTTCACTGACACGGTTAGGAATCAGTTTGCGAATGTGTTCTGCTTCCAAGGTCGGCTCATTGTCCTTAGACCACCATGCGCTGTCTCCACAGGCTGCTAAGCTTATGGATAAGGCGAGCACGCTGAAGGGTTTCATCAAAGAAGTGAATACAGTGTCTTTCATAGATAGGGAAAACTCGTTCCAAATGGATGAGCCCAAAGGGCAGATGCAGTATACTATGCCAATCATTAAAGTTAAGAATATATATGTATATTGGTCCCTATCAACTGTCAAATAATTTGATTGTTGCCCCAATGGCAGGCGTTACTGATCAGCCATTTCGCTCATTGTGCAAATACTTTGGTGCTGGGCATGCGGTCAGTGAAATGATGACGTCTGACAAAACTTTGCGCATGAGTAAAAAGAGTTTGTATCGTGCCAATTTTGATGGGGAGCTTGCGCCAATTTCTGCACAAATTGCTGGTTCAGATCCGCATGATTTGGCGGAAGCAGCACGCTATCAGGTGGCCAATGGTGCACAAATTGTTGATATCAATATGGGATGTCCTGCCAAAAAAGTCTGCAATAAGTTGGCTGGTTCGGCTTTATTGCAAGATGAAGATTTGGTGGCACGCATTTTAGATACTGTGGTTGCCGCGGTGAATGTGCCTGTGACACTGAAAACTCGCTTAGGTTTTTTGAATGGGCAGGAAAATATTTTACGGGTTGCCAAACGTGCAGAACAAGCAGGTATTGCTGCATTGGCATTGCATGGGCGTACCCGTGAAGATATGTATTTAAACCGTGCACGTTATTCACTGATTAAAGAAGTGAAAAGTATGCTCAATATTCCTGTGATTGCCAATGGTGATATTGATAGTCCTGAAAAAGCCAAATATGTCTTGGATTATACAGGCGCAGATGCGATTATGATTGGACGTGCTGCGCAAGGACGTCCGTGGATTTTTCGGGAAATCGCACATTATTTAGCAACAGGTGAGCTGTTAGCAGCACCGAGCATTGCAGAAGTTCAAAAAGTATTACTTGGACATTTAGCTGAGCTGTATGAATTTTATGGTGAATATTCAGGTTGTCGTATTTCACGTAAACATATTGCTTGGTACACCAAAGGTTTACGTTCAAGTAATGAATTCCGTCAAAGTATGTATCAAGTAGAAAGTACTGCAGAACAATATAAAGTGGTGGAAGATTACTTTAATCAGCTACTTGCGCATGGTGAAATCATGAGTGATGTGCAGGTTGAAGCGGTGAACTTATTAGATACAAAATAAAAACCCAACCGTGATACACAGTTGAGTTTTTCGTACGTAAACTTAGCGTGCGTGAATCATTTCCAAAACCAACTGATTAATTAAATCTGCGGCTTCTAATTCACGAATTTGACTGACATTACTCCCTGCCCAAAAAGGTGCATAACCTTGCTCGCCTTGTGTTACGGCGGCTGCATGCAACTGTTTTGCAAGATCATACGTATATGGATAGGTGGGCACGGTTAAACGATTTGGTGTATCTACCTGTGTATGCCAATGATTAATTAAACCACGGGCAGGACGTCCAGAGATGCTGTCGGTAATTTGAGTAATGTTTTGCTGAAATAAAGCTTGTCGATAAGCTGGATTGGCATTGGAACTTTTACATTGCACGAAAGCTGTACCCAGCTGTACCGCAGAAGCGCCCAATTTCAGCATTAACTGTGCTTGCTGACCATTCATAATGCCACCTGCGGCAACCACTGGCAGGGTACAATGTTCACGAATCAGTTGTACTAAATCGCTGGTTTTAATTGCACTATCAAAAGTTTGGTTAAAGATACCCCGATGTCCACCTGCCTCAATGCCTTGGGCGATAATGACATCAATTCCCGCTGCTTCAATGGCTTGAGCTTCGGCTAAGTTGGTTGCTGAAACCATAGTAATGATTCCTGCATCTTTTAAAGCCTGAATTTGATGCGCATGCGGAATCCCGAAGTGAAAACTGACGGCTTGTGGTTTAGTTTCTAGTACAAGATCTAAATATCCATCATGGTCTTTAAAACTTGGATAAATACAATTTAGTTGACTCGGTGCAGTTGCGCCATAGCGTTCAAAGATTGGCTGAAAATGTGCAATCCACGCTTGTGCAGCGACTTCATCTAGTGGACTTGATTCATGGCAAAAGAAATTGACTTGAAATGGAAAATCGGTCAGTTCTTGAGTGCGTAAAATTTGTTCACGTGCAGCATCTACCGTGTTTGCACCTAAACCGAGTGAACCAAAACCACCTTGATTAGAAACCTCGGCTGCAAGTTCGGGAGTAGAAACGCCAGCCATTGGAGCAAGAAAAATAGGATGCTTTATATTCAGTTGTTCTAATAAGGTCATATTATTTACTCCATGTTTTTATCTACTTTGCCCAACTCTAGATAGATTGGCAAATCATATCCGTCATTTCCTTATGAAATATTAAGATGAGCGATATCATTAAATTTGCAGATGCTTTCAGGCATAATAAGCCTGATGTATGAATTGATGAGTAAATTAATGAAGCCTTTCGTTTATGGTGGTTTGCTTGTGGTGTGTGGATTAAGTGCGTGTAGCAATCCACAGCAAACTCAAGTAAAAATTGATCCAAAGCAATATCAGGTTCAGGATGCGACTGCATTACAACAGCGTATAGATGCTTTAAATGTCAAATTGGCGCAAGACTTCAAACAATTTAAACAAGTCGAAAATATCGCATTTGCACATCAATTCCCTTTAGATGTAAATAACTTACAAACTTTAAATCAGCATTTAGTCGCCAGTACTGCTTTAAAGCCGACTAAAATTGCTTATTGCGATATGATGAATGGTCATTTTGCTGAGTTATATCGTTTAGGACATTACAATCTAGATTTTCTCAAAGATGTAAAATTACCGCGTGCAGAGCAGGAAAATTTGGCTGAAAATTTTGCCAATGCAGAATCTTATTATGATTTTATTTTGAATCGTTACACCAGTTACCGCCAAGTACAACAGACCATGGGCTATGGTTGTAATTTAAAAGCGGCGTTATAGTTGCGGCAGGATTTAGGTTTACTAGGGTCTGTTGATATTTCATAAATGGCTTGCGCTGTAGGCTAAAACTGAGCAGATTAGGCATGAAACGCAGGGAATAACGGGTTTATTTTCAAGTTTTATAACGCAATCTGTGAAAGTTTTAGCCACATGAGCAAAAACAAAGCACTGCTTTGTTTGCTGCGCAAGGGAACAAGCATATTTTTTGCTGCTATTACGTTATGTTCCAGTCATTTAGAATGAGTAAATTTCCTGTCCCATGCCTTATATCAGCTAAAAAACCTTGCGAGATATATCTCTCATGTCGCAAACATAGACGAATTGTCAACAGACCCTAATTAAATCGTGCTGAATAAAAAACTCCTGAGAATTTGCTCAGGAGTTTTTGTTTTATACAATCAAATTATTGTTGTGCTTTTTCTTTCACATTTGCAGCACCTTGTTCAACCGCACCTGCAGTCGCAGCAGTTGCATCTTTAGCAGCTTGTACAGTCGCATCAGCTGCGTTTTCTGTTGCTGTTGCAACATTGTGTGCAGCATTTTCAGTTGCTTGCGCTGCGTTATCTACCGCAGTTGCTGTAGCAGTAGCAGCTTCATGTGTTGCATCTTTGGCATCATGTGCAGCTTGAGCCGCAGCGTTTTCTAAGTGTTCACCCGTAGTTGCCCCTGTTTCTGGTGCTTTTTCTTTTGCACAACCTACAAGTGCTACAGTGGCAGCAAGACCTAAAGCAATAAGAAGTTTATTCATTATCATGTTTCCTTTTTTTACATCCACTTAAGATGGGATAATGCGAATATAACCAAAAAACAATCAATTTGAAGCTTAAAATTGTTCAAATAATGTAATGGGTTTAGATATTTTTTTGTTGTGTAGATTAGAACGATAAATTAGAGAAAAATATGCCGATGCGATTCATTTTTTCTGATAAGGTGAAATCTTAAGAATGGTTACAGTTTTTATTGTACAGTAATGCCATTCTGTAAGATTGGGATTGTAAAATGCTTAAAAAAGGGATTTATCAACATTATAAAGGGCAATTGTATCAAGTGCTGCATGTGGCTACACACAGTGAAACCCAAGAGAAATTGGTGGTTTATCAATGCTTATATGGCGATTATTCTATTTGGGCCAGACCGCTTGATATGTTCACGGAGAGTATTACTTTGGATGATGACCGTGAACAGGAACGCTTTAAATTGATTCAAGAAGTGTATTAATATTTGAAGTTATTTACCTATTTAAAACGATCCAATCTATTTTTAGATTGGATCGTTATGTGGATGCTCAAAGTTTAATAAAATCAATTATTGAATGGAAATACGGTTAAAGCTTAAATCGTATGCTAAATATTTACTCACAAAAGCTGCTTTATCACTGCGTCTTAATAAGTTGTCATAAATAAATTGTGGTACAGGATGGAATAAATCCCCAGAGCCATTTTCGTAAAATATTTTTAAATAACGTGAAGATGCACTGTATGTCCAGGATGTCACGGCAAGTGTTTTACCCATAAGCAACTCCTTTATTTTTTATATTATTTTTCACAGAATAAATCTGCTTATTTTGAACATAAGTGAAGTGCTTGCTAAAAAGTATTACAGAATTGTAACTTTTGAATATAAGTTTTTTGCGCAACCTAAACGTGCCAAAAACGACAAAACTATTATGAAGCGAAATAAAACACCACATTTAGGATGTGGTGTTTATGCTTTGCACATGAATAGTCATTCATTTAAATAAAATGATTGAAAGACTAGATTTTATAGATGACGACATTGATCTTCTTTGTCACCAGAAACACGGTTTGTGCCGCCAGTCGGTTTTACGCGGTTATCTTCACATTCTAAATTGCCATTCACGCGGTTATTTTTTACAACGATTGAGCCTGAATTATCTTTAAGTTGAATATTGCCATTTACACGGTTTGACGTGAGTTGGATGTTACGCCCATCTTCGAGTTGGATATTGCCATCAATGCGGTTGGCATGTGCATTAACCTGACTAAAGTTTCCTTTAGATTCTAAATTGCCATCAATCGTACTATTTTTAATTGCCGTATGTGAGTTGGAATGCAACATTAGGTTGCCCTTAATAGTCACATGATCAAGAACACATTGTTTATGCACTTTGACATTATCATCAATAGTTCGATTTTTAATGCTGCCATTACAGTTGAAATCAGCTAAAGCTGGCACTGAAAATGCTATTAATGTTGAAAGTAAAAATAATTTTTTCATAGAACAGCCCTCAAAAATAAATCTCACAACTGTTACCGGTACAGATTCGATTGTAGTGTTGTAATGTTTTTACATTTTCTATTCTAGAGATGAAATATGAATAAATAAGGTAGAAAAGGGTGATGTTCTGATTAAAAAAACCACGCAAAATATGCGTGGTTTTTTTGAGTGGTTTAATCTAAAACTTAGATTTTACCTACTAGGTCGATAGATGGGGCTAAAGTTGCATCACCTTCTTTCCATTTAGCTGGGCATACTTCACCTGGGTGAGCGTGAACGTATTGAGCTGCTTTAACTTTACGAAGAAGTTCTTGAGCATCACGGCCAATACCGCCAGCATTGATTTCGATGATTTGGATTTTACCTTCTGGATCAATTACGAAAGTACCACGGTCAGCAAGACCAGCAGATTCGATTAATACTTCGAAGTTTTTAGAAAGCGTCCAAGTTGGGTCGCCAACCATTACGTATTGGATTTTTTTGATTTCTTCTGAAGAATCGTGCCAAGCTTTGTGCGTGAAGTGAGTGTCAGTAGAAACTGCATAGATTTCAACGCCTAATTTTTGGAATTCTGCGTAATTGTCTGCAAGGTCACCAAGCTCAGTTGGGCAAACGAAAGTGAAGTCAGCAGGGTAGAAGAATACTACAGACCATTTGCCTTTAAGATCAGCTTCAGTTACTTCAATGAATTGACCGTTGTGGTATGCATTTGCTTTAAATGGTTTAACTTCAGTATTAATTAAGCTCATCATTGTCTCCATGATTAAGGTTTGTATTTCGTTGGTAATAGAGTATCTAATTTTGTTTTATTGCTGAAATAGTATTTTTACATTACTAGCATCGGAAAAACAAATGAGTATGTAAAAAGCGTACACTTTCATTACTGCATTATTGAGTCTTTATTAAGCCTCAAAATGATGATTGCATGACAACCTATTTCCTCAGGTTCAAATACAACCCATTTCAGCAATTGGCGAACATACATCTATTTGGGGATGCTATTTTGAAATTCAAGGGTGGATTGAAAACTTTTTAAATACGCATTCTAAATCACTGTTCTTTCGCTCAAAGGCATTACAGCGTAAAATACGCGTTTGTGTTTTGGTTAGGAAGCGTATTCTGTGCAGAGTCATTTAAATGTAGACCACCTCGTTTTGGCGCGTGATCGTCATCGTTTAAATCGACTACGAAAAGGCAAAGATGCCAATCCAAAGCAATATCAGGAATTATTTGAAAAATCTAATTTAAAAGTGTTGGAGCGTGCGCAGCGCATTCCCGATATCAAGTTGAATCAAGATTTACCTGTGACTCAATCTGCCGAACAGTTGATTACTGCAATTCAGCAACATCAGGTCATTATTGTGGCGGGTGAAACGGGTTCGGGGAAAACCACACAGTTACCACAAATTGCAATGTTGGCAGGTCGTGGTTTAACGGGGTTAATTGGTCATACTCAGCCACGACGTCTTGCTGCGCGAAGTGTATCTCAGCGTATTGCCGAAGAAGTTGGTGAAAAGTTGGGCGAGTCCATCAGCTTTAAAGTTCGTTTTAATGAACAGGGTTCGCAAGATTCAATTGTCCGTTTAATGACCGATGGTATTTTGTTAGCAGAGCTTGTCAATGACCGTTATTTAAATAAATACGACACCATTATTATAGATGAAGCGCATGAGCGTTCTTTAAATATTGACTTCATTATGGGCTATTTAAAGCAACTTTTGCCACGTCGCCCTGATTTAAAAGTCATCATCACTTCTGCAACTTTAGATGTGCAGCGTTTTAGTAACTATTTTAACGGCGCACCTATTTTTGAGGTCGAAGGTCGAAGCTATCCTGTCGAAGTACGTTATCGTCCAATTTCTGAATTAAGCATTGGTGGTAGTGATGATGATGAGTTTGATGACTTTGAAGAAAACTTGCCACGCGCAGTGGTGCAAGCGGTAGAAGAATGCTTTGCCGATGCACAGGAAAAAGGTCATCCTGAACATGCCGATATTCTAATTTTTGCCAGTACCGAACAGGAAATTCGGGAACTGCAAGAAACCTTGCATAAGCATGGGCCGCGTCATACTGAAATTTTACCGTTGTATGCGCGTTTGGCTTTGGCGGAACAACAAAAAATCTTTAATCCTTCTGGTGGCGGGCGCCGTATTATTATTGCCACCAACGTCGCTGAAACTGCACTTACTGTACCCAATATTCGCTATGTGATTGATAGCGGTTTTGCACGTATTTCACGCTATAACTATCGCTCCCGCGTGCAGCGTTTACCGATTGAAGCAGTATCTCAGGCAGCAGCAAATCAGCGTAAAGGACGTTGTGGTCGTATTGCGCCTGGTGTCTGTATTCGCCTGTATTCTGAAGAAGATTTTTTAAGTCGCCCAGAGTTTACTGAACCTGAAATTAAACGCACCAACTTGGCATCGGTCATTTTACAAATGCAAAGTTTGGGCTTAGGCACGCTCGAAGATTTTGATTTTATTGAGCCGCCAGATCATCGTTTAGTCAATGATGGGCGTAAACTGTTGATTGAACTCGGTGCGATGATTGAGAAGGGTAAAGCCCCTCTTTTAGATGGAGTGAGTAGCTCTGCTACACACGGGGATGACTCTAATCCCAATACTTCCGCTAAATCCAGCTCTAATAAAGGTGAGCTTCAAGGCAGCAGCTTAACCAAAATTGGTCAGCAAATGGCAAAAATGCCGATTGATCCACGATTGGCACGTATGATTTTAGGCGGTGCACATTTTGGGGTGTTAAATGAAGTCCTGATTATTGTGGCAGCATTGGCCGTACAAGACCCGCGTGAACGTCCTGCAGACAAACAAATGCAAGCCGATCAAAAACATGCACTGTTCCGTGAAGCAGATTCTGACTTTTTATTCTATTTAAAACTGTGGGAAACTTTGCACGAAAACCGTGATGGCATGAGTGAAAACAAACGTCGTACTTTTGCCCGTCAGCATTTTTTAAGTTGGTTGCGTTTACGTGAATGGAAGAAAACTCATGAACAATTGGTGGATTTGGCGCGTGGCTTAAAACTGTCGTTTAATGAGAAAAAAGCCAGTTATGAAAATCTGCATCGGGCGTTATTAACAGGGTTGCTTTCTTTTATTGCCAATAAAACCGATGAGCGCAATGTATTTATGGCGGTACGCCAACAAAAAGCACGAATTTTCCCTGCATCGACTTTGCATAAAACCAATACACCGTGGGTCATGGCATTTGAGATGGTGGAAACTTCGCAAGTGTATCTACGCACCTTGGCAAAAATTGAACCTGAATGGATTTTATTGGCTGCACGTGATTTGCTGAAGCATCACTATTTTGAACCACATTGGTCTAAAAAAGCAGGCGTGGTGAATGCCTATGATCAGATTTCGCTGTTTGGTCTAATTATCGAGCCGAAACGTCCTGTCAATTACGAAAAGGTCGATCAGGAAGCCGCCCATGAAATATTCTTACGTGATGCTTTAACCACAGGCAACTTGGGCATTACCCCACCATTTTTAAAACACAACCTGCTTAAACTGGAAGAAGTGGAACGGGTTGAAGATAAATTACGTCGTCGTGATTTAGTGGTTGATGAAGAAACTATTTATCAATTTTATGCCGCCAAAGTACCTGCAGAAGTTGCAAGCCGTCGTTCCTTTGAAGATTGGCGTGCCACAGTAGAGCCGCAAAATCCACGTTATTTATTTGTGGAAGATGATGCACTTTGGCTGAATGATCGTCCGACCACGCAGCAATTTCCTGACTATTTGCGTAATGGTGAGCTGCGCTTGGCGGCCAGTTACCGTTTTGACCCCAGCCATGATGAAGATGGCGCAACCGTTAAAATTCCAGTGCAAGCGTTGGCACAGGTCGATGAAAATATCTGGTCGTGGGGTGTTCTGGGTTGGCGTGAAAATTTAATTGAAGCCTTGCTCAAGACTTTGCCTAAAGATAAGCGTCGTCATTTGGTGCCTATTCCAGACACAGCTCGAAAGTTGCTACAACGTGTTGATGCGGTAAATTTACGCGAGCACATTTTTAGCTTTTTGGCATTCCAGTTACGCGCAGAGCACATCACCGAAAAAGACTTTAGCTTTGAGCGAGTAGATGCGTATTTATTGCCGTTCATTAAAGTGTTAGATGAAAAAGGGCGGGTGATTGAGCAAGGGCGTGATTTATCTGAATTAAAAGCGCGTTGCCGTACCGAAACTCACAGTCCAGTAAAACAGTTACACGGCGAATTCCAAACCTTCCCTGAACGATTTGTATTTGAAGCCTCGCAAAAAGTCACGGGCGTAGTGGTTAAGCAATATCAGGCGTTGGTACCAAGTAAAGCTTTTGCAGAACTTTCACAAAAAGATGAATCGGGTGTGGTGATTCAAACCTTTAATGATCAGCGCGAGGCGATTCATCAGCATCGTGAAGGGGTGATTCGTTTGCTGCATGTGCAATTAGGCGATTTATCACGGCAATTGAAAAAGCAAATTGCCAAACCATTGGCCTTGGCGTACTCACCTTTGGGTGATAAAGCACAACTTGAGCAAATGTTGATCTATGCGACCTTGCAAAGCATTATTTGTGACGTGCCAGTCAACTTGGAAGAGTTTCAAAACTTGCAGCTTGAGGTAAAAAAGACTTTTCTCAGTCATGGTCAAACCACGCTGCGTATCTTTAATGAAATTTATATTGCTTGGCAAGACATCCGCCGTCAGCTCCTTATGCTAGATGAAGCCGTGTTTGCCAAAAATATGGATGATATTGAAGATCAGCTGGACTTAATGCATCTGGCAGACTTTGTGTATAGCAAGCCTGTAGAGGTGTGGAGCGAATATCCGCGCTATTTGAAAGCGTTGTTATTACGTTTAGACCGCTTACCCAACAACTTGCAAAGAGACGATGCTGCCATCGCCCAAATTGACCCTTGGATGGACAAATTGTTTAAACACAAACAAGATGCCCGACTCAAGGAATTGTACTTTATGGTGGAAGAATTACGCATATCGCTGTTCTCTCAACCCATGAAAACCAAAATGCCAATTTCTGCAACTCGGCTGCAAAAAGTATGGGAAAAGCTCGGAATCAGTTAAGATATTAGTAATTTCTAGAAGGAGTTTTACATGGGCATTCGCATTACAGGTACTGGTCTTTATCACCCAGAAGATGTTATTACCAATGAAGAGTTGGTCGAAAGTTTAAATGCTTATGTGGAACAGTATAATCAGCTCAATGCTGACAAAATTGCAGCAGGTGAGCTTGAAGAACGTCGTGGCTCAAGTGCTGACTTTATCGAAAAAGCCTCTGGGGTAAAACGCCGTTACGTGTCAGAAAAAACAGGTATTCTGGACATTAACCGTTTACGTCCAAATTTGCGTGAACGCGGGGATGATGAAATTTCGCTACAAGCAGAATGGGGTGTAATTGCTGCAAAACAAGCCATGCAAAATGCAGGTGTGTCTGCAGAAGATATCGATGTAGTGATTTTATCTTGTTCAAACTTGCAACGTGCTTATCCTGCAGTGGCGATTGAAATTCAAACTGCGCTTGGTATTCAAGGTTATGCCTATGACATGAACGTGGCGTGTTCTGCTGCGACTTTCGGCATTAAGCAAGCGCATGATGCGATTAAAGCAGGCGCGCGTCGCGTGTTATTGGTGAATGTCGAAATTACCTCAGGTCATAACGATTTCCGTTCACGTGACTGCCATTTTATTTTTGGTGATGTAGCAACCGCTTCAATTTTGGAAGACACTGAAACCAAAGCAGGTTTTGAAATTTTGGACATGAACCTGTTTACTCAGTTCTCGAATAATATCCGTAATAATTTCGGTTTTTTAAACTTAAGTGAAAATGCAGATATTGACGATAAACGCTTCCATCAAGATGGTCGCAAAGTCTTTAAAGAAGTTTGCCCCTTAGTTGCCAAAATGATTACTGCGCAATTAGAAAAGAATCAGATTGCGCCAACCGAGGTGAAGCGTTTCTGGTTGCACCAAGCCAATGCCAGCATGAACGAACTCATTTTGAAATTGGTGGTTGGTAAAGAAGCAGCACAACCAGGTTTAGTACCTATTATTTTAGATGAGTTTGCCAATACTTCTTCGGCAGGGGTAATTATCGCTTTACACCGTACTGCACACGAAGTCGAAAACGGTGAATATGGTGTCTTGTGTTCATTTGGCGCAGGCTATTCAGTTGGCGCGATTTTGGTACAAAAACGTGATGCTGCATAAGCTTTGCCAAACCGTATAAGATCAGCAAACGCCTAAGTACAGGTATTAAAAAGTTCCTTCTCCTTCGGGAGAAGGCTTGGATCATCGCGATATTCTCTTCACACAGACACATACAGAATAAAAACATCGAAAAACTTTATGAAAAATAATGCTTAGGTTAAGATGGAGCATCTTTTAATAGACCTATTTTGAAAACCTATGCAACCATTTGTTCTATATAACTCAGAGCAACGAAAAAAAGTTGAATTTGTTCCGCGTAAAGAAGGACATATCGACATGTATGTCTGTGGCATGACGGTTTATGATTACTGTCATATCGGGCATGCGCGGGTTATGGTTGCATTTGACTACATCATTCGCTTTTTGCGCAGTCAAGGTTGGAATGTGAAATATGTCCGCAACATTACCGACATTGACGACAAAATTATTAAACGTGCCAATGAAAATGGCGAGAGCATTCAAGCTTTAACAAATCGTTTTATTCAAGCCATGAATGAAGATGCGGCAAACTTAGGCTGTGTTGAACCTGATGCTGCACCACGTGCCACTGAATATATTGATCAAATGCAAAATATGATTGGTAATTTGGTCAATAAAGGCACAGCTTATCCTGCAAGTAATGGCGATGTTTATTTTCAGGTTGAAAAATTTGACAAATATGGCCGTCTTTCAGGTCGCAAGCTAGAAGACATGCAGGCGGGCGCGTCTGAGCGTGTTGATGTTGAAGTCGACAAAAAGCATCCATTTGACTTTGTTTTGTGGAAACATGCCAAAGAAAATGAACCATCTTGGGCTTCGCCGTGGGGCAATGGACGTCCGGGTTGGCACATTGAATGTTCTGCGATGTCGACTTGCTGCTTAGGTAATCATTTTGATATTCATGGTGGTGGTTCAGACTTAATGTTCCCACACCATGAAAATGAAATTGCCCAGTCTGAAGCATCAACAGGTGAGCAGTATGTAAATTACTGGATGCACGTTGGCTTTATTAATGTCGATGGCGAAAAAATGTCGAAGTCATTGGGTAACTTCTTCACCATTCGTGATGTGATGGAAAAATTCCATCCTGAAGTGATCCGCTACTTTATTGTGTCATCGCATTATCGTAGCCCTGTAAACTTCTCCGATGTAGCACTCAAAGAAGCCAAAACCGCATTATCACGTTTCTATCACTCATTTAAAGCTTATCAACAAGCGTACGGTACGCAAACAGTTGAGCAGTTAGATGAGGCTTTGGTGGAACGTTTTAATGCCGCAATGCGAGACGACTTTAATACAGCCGAAGCAATTGCAGTTCTGTTTGAAGTCAATAAAGAGCTGAACCGTTCAGTAAAAGAGCAGCAGGCAGATCAGGCGGCGGTGTACTATTCGACTTTGCGTCATTTGACCAATATTTTAGGTTTGGTGCAGCATGATGTTGACGAATTCCTGAAGTCTGATATTGGTCAGGACGCTTTAGGTTTATCTGAACAAGCCATTGCAGACTTCATTCAGCAACGTCAGGATGCCAAAAAAGCCAAAGATTTCGCCCGTGCTGATGAAATTCGTCAGTCTTTGCTCGATCAAGGTGTGGTCTTGGAAGATACCCGTCAAGGTACAGTATGGCGTCGTGCTGATTAATTGAGCACTTGGGAGCATAGAGAGTTGACAGTTGTATGAAATTCTCTATAATTCACTTCCATATTGCGGGAATAGCTCAGTTGGTAGAGCACAACCTTGCCAAGGTTGGGGTCGCGAGTTCGAGTCTCGTTTCCCGCTCCAAAATTTTAAAAAACGCTTATCGAAAGATAAGCGTTTTTTTATGGCTGTTTGTTACAGCTTGCTTGCAGTCAGCTTTATAGATGGGTTTGATCCATAATTTTTAGAGCATTTTCGTTGAAATATGCTTCTGAGCTAGTTCTATCTTTAGCTTTATCTGCAACTTTGAATCAATAAAATAAATAGCCTAAGCTCAAATATGATTGTTTTTCATTTGAAACTCGAGTCAAAAAGCGAGTTAATTAAAACAGCATACAAAAATGCGTTAAAACAAAAAACACACGCAGAATCAAAGTGTAGAATTGCATAGATATGCTAAAATTGCGAAAATTAAATGTGCTTCAATAAATCGCTTTTATTGAGGTGTAGAAAATACTCAATTTAAGTTGAACGTTGAATGCCAAACATGTCAAATACCATTGATTTCCAATCTGTAGCCTTAGACACTTTAAGAATAGAAGAACAAGCATTACAAGTCTTGGCGACGCAAATTGATCAGCGTTTTAGCCGTGCCTGCGAAATCATGTTGCATTGCAAAGGGCGTGTTGTGGTCACAGGTATGGGAAAATCAGGTCATATTGGTCGTAAAATGGCTGCGACGTTTGCCTCTACAGGCACACCGTCTTTCTTTATGCACCCGGGTGAAGCAGGGCATGGTGATTTGGGAATGTTGGTACGGGGTGATGTTTTAATTGCCATTTCCAACTCCGGCAAAAGTGATGAAATTATGATGTTGATGCCACTCATCAAACATCTGGAAGTTCCTCTAATCACAATTAGCGGTGATGATCGCGGGCCGATGCCACAAAATGCTGATGTCGCTTTAACATTAGGCAATATTCAGGAAGCTTGTCCACTTGGTTTAGCACCAACCTCAAGTACGACTGCAACCTTGGCATTAGGTGATGCATTGGCTGTAGCGTTACTTGATGCACGTGGTTTTACTGCCGATGATTTTGCTCGTTCACATCCTGCAGGCGCTTTGGGTAAGCGCCTGTTATTGCATGTGAAACATTTGATGCATACCGGTACAGAATTACCTAAAGTTGCACCAGATACACCAATGAACAAAGTGTTATACGAAATTTCAAACAAACGTCTAGGTTTAACCACAATTGTCGATGAAAATGACGTCTTGTTAGGCATTTTCACTGATGGTGATTTACGACGTTTAATTGATAAACAACAGGGCTTTGATGTGAATTTACAAGTTGGGCAAGTGATGACTCAACATCCTGCAACGATTTCACAAGAAGCACGTGCAGTTGAAGCTTTAGAACAATTACGTGACCGTAAAATCAATCAGTTTGTGGTGGTGGATGATGCCAATAAAGTCATTGGTGTGATCAGTATGCATGACTTGATTCAAGCAGGGGTAAACTAAACAATGGCATCTTATATTTTATTAGAGCAAGCGCGTCATATTGAAGCTTTGGTTTTAGATGTCGATGGAATTCTAAGTGATGGTTTTGTCACCTTAACCAACAGCGGTGATGAAATTAAATCATTCGATATTCGTGATGGTTTAGGTATGAAACTGGTGCAACAAGCAGGTGTTAAAGTCATTATCATCACGGGTCGTAAAAGTAATATTGTCGAAAAACGCATGTCCGATTTAGGTGTAGATTTGGTCTACCAAGGACGTGAAGATAAAGGCACTGCATTGCAGGAAGCCTGTGCCAAGTTAGGTTTATCACCTGCAGATTGTCTCTATATGGGCGATGACTGGCCTGATCTTTCAGCGTTTTCGATTGCAGGGATGAAAGTCACAGTGCCAAATGGACATATTGAAGTGCGTCGTCGTGCCGATTTAGTCACACAGGCCATGGGTGGGCGCGGTGCGGTACGTGAAATCTGCGATATGATTTTAACCGCCAAAGGTGTGTACCAAAGCTTACTTGAAAAATATCTCAGCATCCCTCATTAATTAAGTCATACATTCAAAGGTTTGAGTTACAGCCCCACTTATGGATACTAAAGTTTTATACGTTACTGCGATTGCAATTGCAGCTGTAAGTGGTGGTTATTACTATTACAGCGGTAAAGGCAAAAAACTGGAAACTGACGCTGCTCGCTCTATGACTTATAGTGCAGAGCAAATTCATCTGACCCAAACAGATGAGCAGGGCAATTTATATGTGCGTGCGCAAATTGACCGTTTAGAGCAAGACATGCAGCAAAAAACCTCTAAGCTGGAAAATTTGAATGCCTCTATGTATAAAGCGGGCGCGGTGGATGCCACTTTTTTTGCTAAACAGGCACAAGGTTTTAATGACAATGAAAAGGTTGTGTTGTCAGATCAAGTGCTAGCAACCAAGTTACTCGCTCAAGGCAAACTGACGCTTGAAACAGTCGAGTTGAATGTGTTTCCTAAAACACGTGAAATCAGTACCGAAAAACAAGTGACTGTACAATCTCCACAGGCTGATTTTATCAGTCAGGGCTTAAAAGCCAATTTAAATGACGGGCAATACGAATTTTTTAATATTCGAGGAAAGTATGAACCATAAATCTAAGCTTACAGCTCCTAAAGCGTTGATAAAACAAGCAGCACTTGTGGGCTTGGCGGTGCTTTCATCGGCAGGTGCATGGGCAATTCCGTCAGACCGCAGTCAGCCTATTACTTTATTGGCAGACCGTGCGACCTTTAGTGAACGTACTGGCGTCACCACTTATACAGGCAATGTGGTGATTGAACAGGGCACCATGAAACTGCAGGCAGATTCGATTGTTGCTAATCTGAACAGCAAAAAAGAAATTAGTGTCATTACGGCAACGGGCAGACCTGCGCAATTCCAGCAAAAGACTGATCCAGCCAAAGGGCTTGCCAAAGGTCAGGCGCAAAAGATTGTTTACAATGCTGAAACAGGCATTATCACCTTAACGGGTGGCGCACTTTTAGAGCAAGATGGAGCCAGTATTCGTGGTAATACCTTGCGTTATAGTATGAACAAAGGCGATGTTGAAGCGATTGGTACACCGAACAAAACTGGTTCTGAAGCGGGTCGTGTAAAAATTGTGATTCCACCATCAAGTTCAAAATCATTCCCGGGAGCGCGTGATTAATGGATCAAACGAGCGCAGCACAGGACAGCGTCCAGCACGGTCAGCAGACTTTGTGTATTAAGCATTTAGCCAAAAACTATAATAAGCGCTGGGTGGTTAAAGACGTTTCATTTGAAATGAAAAGTGGTGAAATTGTCGGGTTACTTGGGCCGAACGGTGCGGGTAAAACCACCAGTTTCTACATGGTTGTGGGTTTGGTGCGTATGGATAAAGGCGAAATCCATTTAGATCAACTGGATTTATCTGACCTTGCCATGCATGAACGTGCGCGTAAGGGGATTGGTTATTTACCGCAAGAAGCCTCTATTTTCAGAAAGCTGACCATCGCTGAAAATATTATGGCTATTTTAGAAACCCGCAAAGATTTAAATAAACAGCAACGTCAGCAGCGTTTATCAGAATTGCTGGCAGATTTTAAAATCACGCATATTAAAGATTCATTAGGGATGAGTGTGTCGGGTGGCGAACGCCGTCGTGCAGAAATTGCCCGTGCTTTGGCAGCAGACCCTAAATTTATGTTGTTAGATGAGCCTTTTGCAGGGGTCGATCCTATTTCTGTTGGTGATATTAAAGATATCATTCGTACCTTAAAAGATCGTGACATTGGCGTATTAATTACCGACCATAACGTCCGTGATACTTTAGCCATTTGTGAACGTGCTTATATTGTTAGCGAAGGTTCAGTCATTGCAGAGGGTACACCGCAAGAAATTCTGGAAAATGAAATTGTGCGTGAAGTTTATTTGGGTGAAGACTTTTTTGTTTAAAGCTTGAATGTTCTAACCGTTATTGGTTTTCGTATGCTTACTGCATAAGTTGTAGAACAGAAAGTCGTGTAAACATTATTTAACCTTCTATACCTTTGAGGATAGAAGGTTTTTTCATGGTGGTTATCAGTCCAAATAAGCTATAACTCTAAATACGTTAGAGCGCTAAACACGTTATAATTATCAAGTTTTTATTTAACTGGTTGATTGATCTGGAGTGTTATGCCATTTACCATTGCTGCGCCCATCACTTTTGAAGAAGAAATTAAAAAAAGTCGATTTCAGGCAATTGCTGTGCCTGTAGATAATGAGCAAGCGGTAAAAACTTTTTTGGAACAGCAGCGTGATTCATCTACCACACATCAATGTTGGGCATGGAAAATCGGGCATCAATTACGTTTTAATGATGATGGCGAACCTTCAGGTACGGCAGGACGTCCTATTTTAGCCACGATTGAAGGCAATGAGTTGACTAATGTTTTGGTGTTGGTGAATCGTTGGTACGGCGGCATTAAATTGGGCACAGGCGGCTTGGTACGTGCCTATGGGGGATGTGCAGGGCAATGTTTGGCTCTAGCAGAAAAAATAGAACTGATTGAAAAAAAGACCGTGCAATTTTCCTGTCATTTTAATGAGTGGGCAATTTTACAATACGAGCTAAATAGTCAGCAGATTGAGTACAGCGAAGACTACACCGCCGAAGGCGTGTTGGTAAAGGCATTCATGCAAGTCGATCAAATAGACCCTTTAAAACTAAAATTACAAGATATTAGCCGTGGGCGTGAACAACTCAAAATCCTTGAGGATGATCAAGATGACTGAAGCAAATTCACCTGATCCATTATCGAAGTACCGTGAGCAGCATAAACACCGTTTAAACTACATGCCGTGGTTATATTGGTCATTAAAACCTAAACATCGTGTATGGGCAGAAGCTTGGCAGCAGGAATATCAAGCTTATTTAATGGCAATGGAAACGGTGGAGATTGGCAAAAACTGTTTTATTTCCCCTTTGGCACATATTTTTGCAGAGCCGGGGCGTAAAATCAGTATTGGCGATAATACCTTTATTGCAGCCGATTGTACTTTGCATGGCCCTTTAGAAATTGGCAATGAAGTCGCGATTAATCACCACTGTATTTTAGATGGTGGCAGAGTTGGAATTAAGCTTCATGATCAGGTGCGTATCGCAGCATATTGTCATTTATATGCATTTGATCATGGCATGGCTTTGGATCAGCCCATTTATCAGCAAGCGGTGCGTTCACAGGGCATTGAAGTTGGTAAGGATGTTTGGTTAGGTGCGCATGTTGGTGTTAAAGATGGGGTGAAGATTGCGGCACATGCAGTCGTTGGTATGAATAGCATGGTCACCAAAGATGTTCAGGAGCGGGAAATTGTGGTAGGAAACCCTGCCAAATTGATTCGTTATCGTGAGTAAATACGATGCAGCAAGGCTAAATCTTTAAACTTCATTACATTTTTTCATGTCCCTGCAACACGAGTTGTGTTAAGTTAAAAATAACAACTAAAAAATAGCCTGCAAAAGGCAGTAAGAGAGGCAATAATGAAACGTGTAATTGCTTGTATTGATTCTTCGCCTTGTATTAATGCGCTTGCTGAAGCTGCTGCGTGGATTGCAACACAAACTCAACGTGAATTGGTGTTATTACAAGTTTTGGATTATTACCCCGCCAGTTATCATTTGGGGGAAATTAGTGGCGTGATTGGTTTTGAAAGTAATGCCATGTTACTCAAAGAATTAGCCGAATTAGAACAAAAACAAAGTGAATTAGCACTCGATTATAGCAACAATTTATTGCAGCACATTTCCAGTATGATTCAGGAAAAGTTCGGCATTGTACCTACCCACATTCAAGAAAAAGGCGACTTTTTAGAACAAAGTTTTAGTGTGCTGAACGAAGAAGATATTGTGGTGATTGGACGTGTGGGCGAGAAATCTGCTGAACGCAATAAGGCATTAGGCAGTAATGTCGAAAACTTTATTCGTGGTGCAAATTGTACTGTGATGACTGTCGGAGAGCATTTTAAAGCACCAAACCGTTTTATTTTTGCTTATGAATATTCCCCAACTTGTATCAAAATGATGAAGCGAATTACACAAAGTGATTTGCTTAAATTATTGCAATGTCATTTGCTCTATGTCGGTGATCACCCAGAAGTTTTAAATGAACCTGTAGATTTTTTAACTTCAGCGGGTTTAGATGTGGTGGTGGAATATCGTTATGGCGATGTGGCTGAAAATATCTTAGATTATCAACGTGAACATGGTATTCAGTTGATTGTACTGGGGGCATTTAGTCACAGTAAAATTCACCAATTTTTCTTGGGAAGCATTACCACCAATATTTTCCGTAACTCAACTGTTCCTTTGTTGGTGGCAAAGTAAAATTCGTAAATGATTCAAAAAAGATCATTTCAAAAGATTGTTTAGTTGAACTGATGTAAATGCTTGCTGACTGTCCATGGTTATCCGCATAATTTGTGGATAACTGTATGGACAGTATATGTAACATTATAATATATAATGTAAAATTGCTTTAGGTTGTTTTTTAACCTTGTGTGGACTTTACTTTACAATCGCTAAAGCAAAGCCATCATGTCCTTTGCTGCCTACAGTTTGCAATGCTGTGCACGATAAAATTCGCGAATGATTTTGCATGGCTTTGAACATGTCACGAATCCCTTCAATGCTTGGTTTGTGATTGTCAGGATTTAAAATTTCCCCTGCACGAATTACATTGTCTAAAAAGATAATTGTACCTGAGCGTGAAAGTTTAAGACTCAGTTCCAAATATTCAGGATAGCTTTGTTTGTCGGCATCAATAAAAATAAAATCAAAAGCTTCAGTATCTTCTGGCAGAGCTTTTAGAATTTCTGCAGCACGACCAACTTTTAATTCAACCTTTTGTTTTAATTGAGCGCGGTCAATATTTTCCTGTCCCAAAGCTGCATGGGTATCACGTCCTTCAATCGTGAGTATATAACCATCTTCAGGCAGCGCACGTGCTAGCCACATTGTGCTATAAGCTGCGAATGTGCCCAATTCCAACACACGTTTGCATTGATTCATTTGAATGAGCATTTGTAGCAACATGCCCTGATTTGCCGCAACTGCAAGGTGATCTGGAAAACCTTTGGCATCGGTATTTTCTAAAGTTTGCGTCAAAATTGGGTCTTCGGGAATTAAATGTGATTCGATATAGTGATCGATATCCGTCCACATTTGTTGCATAGCGTGCTCACCTTTGTTGCGATGTGTGCATTGTAAACTTTTCTGCTCAGAGTGCAATTTATTCGCGGAATGGAGCAGGTGATAATCTATTTCGCAATAAAAAAAGAGGTCAATTTGACCTCTTTAGGATTTAATTCTAAACAACACTGAATTAGAAATTACACATAGATGAATGGCGGCTTAAATCTGGCCCCCAAGTTCGATAACCTTGTGTATCAATATGAATTTGTCCTGAAGCGTATAAGCCTAAGCCCATGTTTAAACTTTGACCATATTGCTGCCAGAACTGACACAGTCTGTATTTGGTACTTTCAATATAGGCATAGTCTTCGGCATTCGGGAATTGTGGCCCAATTCTAAAATCAATGGCTGAGTTAAATAAGTGACGCGATGAGTTCGCACCACCTGCACATTGATTCAGTGGTAAATCTCGATAGACAGAAGTGACTTCAAAATCAGTTAAGACTTTAGAGGCGACCAAATATTTAAATACACGCAAGGTAGGCACCTGATTTTGCCACAATTCACGACTTGGAATCATAAATTGCGAACGTCCACAGCGTTGCCAGTCACGTGCGGTACGCATTAATTCAAAACTTGGAATAATATTGCCAACACCGTTGTGTTCCAAGAAGCGTTCATATTCACGAACTTGGCGTAAATTGTCACTCACTGCCACCCATGCATTATACGAATAAGGCACAATTTTAGGTGCTACCTGACGCTCATAGGTGATTTTTTCTTGAGGAATGAAAATTCGTTTTCCATCGGGCGTGGTGATCGTTGTTGTTCTGTTTGGGGTTGAACTACAGGCAACCAAGATAACGGGAACAATGCTGAACGAAAACAGCGCCTTGAAAAATTTCTTCATTAGGCAAATCAGATATTTATTTAAAGTGGCAGTATTCTAATCGAAAATGCTGGTTAAAATTTGAAAATATTGCAATCAAATGTGTGTTTTAGGTATAAAAAAAGATCAGCACAGGACTGATCTTTTTCACAACAAGACGAACTTACTTTTCTAAGTATTGTAATTTGTCTGGTTTGCCATTCCATTCTTCACGATCAGCAGGTTGATCGCCAATTTGTGTAATGTTTGGCCAAGTCTGTGAAAGTTCAGCATTTAGCTCGATAAACACTTCCTGACCTTCTGGTAATTCATCTTCAGAGAAAATAGCGTTGGCAGGACACTCTGGTTCACATAATGCACAGTCGATACATTCGTCTGGATTAATGACAAGGAAGTTCGGACCCTCGTAGAAGCAGTCTACAGGACAAACTTCAACGCAGTCTTGATATTTACATTTAATACAGTTTTCAGTGACAACAAATGTCATGGCGACAGCTACCTAAAAATATGGTTCTAATTCAGAATAGTCTATTTTAGGCAAAAATCACTACAACTAACAATCGCTTTTACTGATATTTGATATAGACAGTGCTGCTAAATTTGATAAAAGGGGGATAAAACCATCAAAAAAACTTATAAATGACAAAGACTCTCAATTGAGAGTCTTTGTTTAGCTCAAATATTTTAGAAATAACAGCGGCTAAGCGTTCAATTGTTCCTTTAAAGCATACAATTGTTCCAGCGCTTGTCGTGGCGTTAAATTATCGACATCTATACTGCGTAATAAATCTAAAGCAGGTGATGGTTTTTCTACCTCTATTACACGTTCAATCACTTCTGGTTCAGCTGAGCTTGTTGCTGGTGCAAATAGGTCATCTTGAACGGCTAAATTGACATTTTTGTGCTGCTGTTTTTCTAAAATTCTTAAACGGTTTTGCGCTTCTTTAATCACATTGGCTGGAATGCCTGCCAATTTTGCCACTTGCAAACCGTGACTTTGGCTTGCAGGACCTTGTTGAACTTTGTGCAAGAGAATCAGGTTGCCATTCATTTCTTTGGCGGTTACGTGGTAGTTATCCACCCCAGATTCTTTGCTTAATTCGGTCAATTCAAAATAATGCGTTGCAAATAGGCATAAACATTTGATGCGTTTGCTTAAATCCAACACACATGCCCATGCCAAAGATAAGCCATCGTAGGTACTGGTTCCGCGACCAACTTCATCCATCAGCACCAAAGACTGTGAGGTTGCATGGTGTAAAATTTGTGAAGTCTCAGTCATTTCGACCATAAAGGTCGATTTACCTGTCGATAAATCATCGGCAGAACCAATACGGGTAAACACGCGATCAATAGGACCTAATACGGCTGTTTGGGCAGGCACATAACTACCACAATAGCCAAGTAGGGCAATGAGTGCGGTTTGACGCATATACGTTGATTTACCGCCCATATTCGGGCCAGTAATAATTGCCAAACGATGATTGTAGTCGAGTAAAGTATCATTCGGTGTAAAGGCGGTTTTACTCAAGGCCTCAACAACAGGATGACGTCCTGCAGTAATTTTAATTCCAATTTCAGGGCTATATTCAGGGCGTGCCCAATTGCGTAAACGTGCTTGATGGGCAAAGTTTGCCAATAGATCAATTTGTGCAATCGCGCTGCTCATCATTTGTAATTGAGCAATGTCTTGGCGTAATTCATCCAATAGCATTTCAAATAGCATCTTTTCACGGGCTAAAGCACGGGACTCGCTAGACAGGACTTTATCTTCAAAACTTTTTAGCTCTGGGGTGATGTAGCGTTCTGCATTTTTTAAAGTTTGACGACGGATATAGTGTTCAGGTGCTTGCTCGGCTTGGGCGCGAGTGAGTTCAATGTAGTAACCACTAACACGGTTGTAGCCAATTTTTAACGTTGGGATACCGCTTTCTTGGCGCTCTTTGACTTCTAAATCAATCAGGAATTGCCCCGCATGATCACGGATTTTGCGTAGTTCATCGAGTTCACTGTCAAAACCCTCTGCAATGACATTGCCATCACGCAATAGTACAGGTGGGTTTTCTACAATTGCCTGCATCAGCCGTTGATGCAGTCCATGAAAATCGCCCAGTTCTTCATTCAGGTTTTGAATGAGTGCGGATTGTTGTGCAGAAACAATGGGCTGTAAGGCATGACGCAAATAGGGAATTTGCGCACAGGCCTGACGTAGTTGTACCAAATCACGTGGGCGTGCGCTACCGAGTGCGACACGACTCAGCACACGTTCAATATCACTAATTTCTTTCAGTACCAAACGCACAGGCGACTCATGGTAACCTTGTATTAAGGCTTGAATTGCATCCAGTCTTGCATCTAACAATGCCGTGTCACGCAAAGGTTGCATCAAGGTACGACTCAGTAAACGGCTACCCATGGCAGTTTGGCAATCGTTAATCAGTTGGAATAAAGAAGTGCCGTGTTCAAATAATGGTTCAACCAATTCCAAATTACGTCGGGTCACAGGATCAAGCGCAATAAAATCGCTGCTTTGTTCTAATTGAATACTGCGAATATGTGGTAAAGCCGTTTTTTGGGTTTCTTTGGCGTAGTGTATTAACGCTGCCGCTGCTGCTTTGGCTAAGGGCAAATGATCAATACCAAAACCTGAAAGTGACGATACAGCAAATTGATCACAAAGCGTTTTTTGTGCATTGTTCAGGTTGAAATCGACATTTGGGCGTTTAGTCACAGGGCAGTCAAGCTGCTTTTTAACCTGTTCAATAATATTCGGATCGACAATATCTTCATCGACCACAATTTCGCTTGGCATTAAACGAGAAAGTTCAATCGCGAGTTGTTCAGGCAAATAATCCATTTGCTGAACTTTAAAAATCCCTGCACTTAAATCCAGCAATGCGATACCAATTTGGTTTTGCTGTAAGCATAAAGAGACCAAGTTGGAAGATTGATGACTGTTGAGCAAGGCATCATCGGTGAGCGTGCCTGGGGTGATAATCCGTACTACTCCACGCTCTACAGGACCTTTGCCTGTCACCTCGCCAATTTGCTCACAAATTACCACGGTTTCGCCTTTTTTGACCAAGCGAGCGAGATAACCTTCAGCAGCATGATATGGCACGCCCGCCATTGGAATAGGTTTGCCACTAGTTTTACCACGGTGGGTGAGGGTAATGCCTAAAAGTTTGGCAGCTTTGTGTGCATCATCAAAAAATAATTCGTAGAAATCGCCCATGCGATAGAACATTAAAGAATGTGGATGTTCCATCTTCACCCGTAAGTATTGCTGCATCATTGGAGTGTGTGAAGATAGATCAGCCATGATTTCTGTCATGTTCATGCAGTTGAAGTCCTTTAATTTGAAGCGTAATTTAAGTGTAAGTATGTGACTAGCTTATTTTACGCCATCTTAGTCAAATTAGTGAACCTGCATGTCATTGTTGCTCGCTCTCTAACGAGTCGAACATCGAGCGGTTTAAGCTTTTAAATGGATAATATTCAATTGATCGGGTGT
The DNA here is from genome assembly GCF_051948795.1 of Acinetobacter sp. Lyrl_1. Classification (NCBI taxonomy): domain Bacteria; kingdom Pseudomonadati; phylum Pseudomonadota; class Gammaproteobacteria; order Moraxellales; family Moraxellaceae; genus Acinetobacter; species Acinetobacter sp. Lyrl_1. Next base: position 54,143 of record NZ_JAYJLK010000008.1, on the reverse strand, counting down.
GTTAGTGAGCACACAGCCATAAAAAATATCGCCCATAAAATCTAAACCGACAGTTTCAAAAATGATATCGCATAGCTCAAAGAGCTTAGCTGTTGAAAATGTATGATTTGCGAAGTTAAAAGTGAAAATTATTGTGTCATTTGGCTGAATTTTACTGAGTTTTTCGTGTAATTCATCGTTATAAAAAGCATCGAAATTTGATTGTTTTCTATGGATTCATTTAGAAAGTAGTGCATGTTGTAACATTATGCTTTGCATGGTCTTATTTCTAGCTAAAAGCCGTACTTTGGAAAAACTTCATCACAATCAAAGTAAAAAGAGCCATCATCTTTTCAGATCATGGCAAGCTATTATTCAAACTCAAGCTATGTAGAACTTAAAAATTCAAACTATATGACACGCCCAAAATATTTTGGCTCATGCTTAAATTGGCTTCGCCACCACCAAAATCAGCGGGGATAGAGTTGTTACCTTGCACTGTTTCTTTGAGTGCGTGTGTATAAGCCACACTTACATTTTGTTGATCATCGAGTCGCCAAGTTGCACCAATACTTAAATGCTCTTGTACCACACCTGGTGCCAAAATATTTAGGAAGGTTTGATCATTTTTAACAGGCTGATCGTTATAGCTATAACCCGCACGTAAAGTCAGTTTTTCTGAGGCTTGATAAGTCGCTGAAATTTTATAGACATTGATGTCATCCCATCCAAAACCAGGACCTTGTGTTGTGCCAAATTTATTGTTTGCGAATAATTGATCCAGTTTATTGCCAACAGAATCTACATCTGAATAATTAATGCGTAAGTAATCTGTCGCGACTGATAAAGCAGGGGTAAGTTGATAATTTAAACCTAGACCATAGCTTTCAGGTACGTCAAAATCACCTTGTTTGGCAAATAAACCTTCATATTTCTTAAAGCGGCTGGCATTAATTTTAGATGAATAGCTTGCACCAAGGGTCAGTTTCTCATTTGGTTTTGCAGACCAGCCAATACGTGCACCTACACCGTATGAATCGTCATTGCCACGGTCGCTAATTGCTGCATCGTTGGACGAAGCACCACCAAATACATCACCAGCAAAACCTTGTGCGCTAAAACGTTGATATAAAATATTTGCAGCCAAAGCTATAGATTGATTTTCTGCATATTTCCAAGATAAAGCAGGTGAAATAAAGGCTTGGGTTAATGAAATACCTGCGCTTCCTGTATTATCATAAACTGCATAAGGATTATTTTTATAATTGGTATTCATGCCACCATTGCCATAAACCGCAATACCCGCAGTGACTTGTTCATTCACTGGGTGAACATAACCTACATCTGGAATTACAAAGTATTTACGGCTATTGCCATCATACTGACCATTTGCTCCATAACCATTTCCTGTAATTTCAGACTCACGATCTGGAGAGAAAATAGTTAAACCTGCATCAACACGCTTATCTAACCAGCTCAAACCCGCTGGGTTGCTTGCAATAGTCAGACTGTCCTGAAAATTGGCAATGGCTGTGCCTGCGTTTCCTTGAGATTTCACACTATATGCATGCATGAAATATCCTGTTGTTGCAAAAGCAGATGTTGAAAACAAAGGTGCGATAACAGCAATTGAGATAAAAGAAGATAGATATTTCATGAGAATATAGATCGAGTAAAAACAATATATGCGGCAGTATATTGAAAAGTTGTATTCTTGTATTTGAATATAAATTCATATCTTTATTCTATTTTTGAATATATAGCTATGAAACAGCAAGGGTATTCATTCTATATGTATATCAAAATGATGCTTCAACTCTTTTGACCAAAGAAGCTCCCTTGGGAGCTTCTTTATTGATTTACATTGCTTTAATTCATAATTATAAAGTGCTTTATGCCAAGTTTTCTAACACAAATTGTGGCGATTTAATAAATAATCGAATCAATGCTTGAGCAGAACTCGACGGTTGACGGACACCACGTTCCCAACTTTCTAAAGTTCGGGCAGAGATACACAATTTTGCCGCAAGTTCAGTTTGTGAAATATTCATTTTTTGTCGAACTTTAATGATCTGTTGTGCTAAATCCAAACAAGCCGTTTGCTCTACAGTATGATTCACATGATTATGACTGTGTTGAAGCAGATGCATAGTTATCTCCTCCTTAGGGTCGAATAAACAAGTCAATGAGTTATTAAAATAAGTATTGTCCTACAGCTGCATAAATTTGATACTGCAAAATTTACACTTTAGAGTGAAGCAAAGATGGCAACACTGTAAGAAATGATAAGAAAATTCAAGAGTCAAAACGAGGCGGAGCACGACCTTGTGGTAGAATAAAAAGCGGCTCAGTTTGAAATAGTGTTGGTGTAAACGATGTTTTAAAAGACAAAATCCGAATTTGCGTTCGGACTAAAATTGGTCTGAGTTTGTTTTCAAATAATGGTAGTGCAAAACTATAAACTAGACAGTATTCACATTCATGATCTGTATGCGCCGCATCTTCAGATGATGCATGTTCGTGTGAACTTTCAAGTTCCAATGCAACATGAGTCGCAGTTTCATGGTGTGTAGATGAATACGAAGAATGGGGTGCGGTGTGTTCTAAAAATAATGCTTGGGCAATAGTTTCACAGACAGAGGAAAAATGTTGTTTCTCTGGCAATAAAGGCTGTAGGAACACAGCGACTTGTAACAAGATTGCAAATAATCCTAGCAATCTGCCCAACATCATAAACACTGTATCAATCTTTTATTCAATTTATTCATGTAATACTATAACAAAAATGCCAATGATAAATATTGAAGTATTACACGAAGTTTTAATTAATATTTAACCTTAATATTGAGCGTTATTTAAGCACGCAGATTCAACAGACCCTAGTATCATCTTGTAAAAGAAACTGTCGGAAAACCTGCTTCCAGCCAAGCTTGCATACCACCTTGCATTGAATAGACTTTCTCGAAACCCATTCTTTGTAAGGCTTGAGTGGCAAGTGCAGAACGCGCACCAGTACCACAAAGTAAGTAAATATCTCGTTCAGCCAGATTGGTAAGGGCACGTTCAACATCGCAATAGTGGTTTACTACAGGGTGTTGTGCAATTTTCACTTCTAACATGCCGCGTGGAAAATTCACTGCACGGTCTATTGCACAAGCCTGATGTTCTTCAGGTTCTCGTACATCAATCAAAATAATATCGGGATGTTGCAAATATTTTTCATGCAATTCTTGCACGCTAATTTCTGTAATTTCACTTTTGGCTTCAGTGATTAGTTGATCTGGTGTTTTCATTCATCCACACTCATTTATTTTGAGTCTATATAATATAATCTTATATATTTAATAAGATTTTATTATTGTTAGCAAATGTGTCTGATCGAATATCGTTGTGATTTTCTATAAAAAACATTTTAAATCAGGTGTTTAAATCCTAATAAAATTTAAGCCATCAATTGATCAAAAAGTCATATCTTATTCAACTATAAGGTATATACTAGATTTAACACTTTTGTTCGATTGTTCAGGGGACGTAAAATGCCTGCAAGATTTTTTGGAATTTTTCTGGGTTTAATTGCAGCGGTATTAATCATTGGTGGATTATTCATCAATATGATCAGTGGTGAAGCTACCGTCGTGGAATACTGGATTTTATTGTTGCTTCCATGTTTCGGTGTGCCAATTTTATCTGCAGTGTGCCTAAAAGAAATTGACTAAGCACAAAAGTACAAGTTTTCTTTACATTAAAATTGATAGCTGATTTATTCATCGCATTTGATTTTAATAATACAAAAACCCATGAGATCATGGGTTTTTGTATTTATAGCAAAATAGTTTATCTCGAGTCTTTATGTGAATATTTGCAAAGCAGCGTTGCAGAATTGGGCTGTTCAGTAGCCTAGTCATAGTTATATGCTATTAAAATGTAACGACAATATTTAAGCTCAATAACATGCAAGCATTCCATTATCAGGCATTGCCAATCGATGTTCACTTTGGCGTAGGTCATCTGCAAAAAATCCAAGAGATTTTACGTCCTTATGCCTATCAGCGTATTTTAATTATTACTACTGCAGGGCAACAAGCCGCAAGCGAGCGTTTATTGGCACAAATCCAAGACATGGCTGTAGCGGTCTATCCTCATGCGGTGATGCATGTGCCAAAAGAGGTTGCAGATCAGGCCATTCAAGATGTGCAGCGTTTAGGAGTAGATTGCTGTTTGGCATTAGGCGGTGGCTCTGCGATTGGTTTAGCCAAAGCGATTGCCTTAGAAACTCATTTGCCGATTATTGCAATTCCGACCACTTATGCAGGTAGTGAAATGACAGCGGTGTATGGCATCACCGAAAACCAGCTGAAAACCACAGGCAAAGCAGCTCAAGTTTTGCCTAAAGTAGTGATTTATGATCCTGAATTGACACTCAACTTACCCACTGAAATTTCGGCATGTTCGGGCATGAATGCGATGGCACATGCAGTTGAGGCATTATATGCACAGGATAAAAATCCCATTGTAAGTTTAATGGCGCTAGAGGCGATTACTCAACTGGCACAGGCTTTACCTGAAATTGTGCAAGCGCCTCATAATATGCAGGCACGTGAACACGCTTTATATGGTGCATGGTTGGCTGGTGTGTGTTTGGGTTCGGTGGGGATGGCAATTCATCATAAAATTTGCCATAGCTTAGGTGGACGTTATCAGTTGCCACATGCGCAAACCCACGCCATTGTGTTGGCGTATTCAGTGTATTACAACCGACATGCAGATATTGCTGCAATGAATCAACTGGCAGCGGCTTTAAATGTGTCAGATCGGGAACAGTTGGGCTTGGCGATTTATCAGCTTAACCAAAGATTGAATATTCCAATGGCACTTAAAGATTTAGGATTACCCGAAACAGCACCTGCCCAAGTGGCACGTATTATCTGCGATAGTCCATATTATAATCCACGCGAATATGACTATGCCGAATTAGAGGCCTTATTGACCAAAGCTTATTGGGGACAAGCACCAATCTAATACTGCTGAGAAATAGCATGATAGATAAAAAACCGAAGCCACTTAGACTTCGGTTTTTTATTTGCCGTGACGGATTACGGTTTATACAAGCCTAAATCTTGCAAATGTAATCTAAGAATACGTCGCAGTTCCAATACAGCTTCTGGCGTTTCCTGAATGGAATGTCCGCCTTTAATAATTTTTTCTGAAACAGCGCCATCTAAGTGGGCACTGTTGTAATGCACCACATCGTCATTCATTAACAGATGCTCAGTGCTGTCGGTATTATTGCCAATAATACTGTGATATTTAAATCCTTTGACAGGCAAAATATCTTCAGTTAATTCCGTAAATTTGGAATTTTTACTTAAATCACTCGGTCCATTTTGAATGACGCCATGCCCAATTTCTTTGGTTAGATTTTTTAAATCGACTTCATGTTGCTGCAAGGTATCCGCAAACGCGCTTAAAAATGCAGTCGGTAAGCGAATGACTTTACGTGCTGCAAGGGTGAACCAGCGGTCTGCAAACTCTGTACCTTTATGCGGTGCAGCCAAGAATATTGCACGGTTAAAATTGGTGATGGGTTTAAGGCGCAAACGTGCTTGCAACAAAGGATCAGATTTAAAGCGTTCCAGACGTCGGTTTTTAAGCATTTGCATGGCAGGTTGAGTTAAATCAGTATCGCTGACCAACAAACGTGCCAAAATACCACCCATGCTGTGTCCAATTACTACAGCATCTTTTTTGGCTGCAGCAGAAGGACTGACCTGTTTAAAGCCTTGTTGAAGCAAGGCATAAATTTGGAAACGGCTTTCTAAAATTGGCATATTGGTCGAGTAAAACACTTGCCAGACTTGAAAGTTTTCCCGCAATACAGGATCGCCCATAATATCGTTGGTTAAGCGAATCCACGCTTCGGGGCTACTGGCCAAACCATGAATGAGGACAATGACTTTTTTATTCGGATTATACGGCTCAAGTAAGTACAAATGCGGCATACTGAGTCGTTCTTCACGATCAATTAAGGATAAATAAGCCGATTTACCTAAATTATTTTGCGCTAACCACAAGCCATAAGGTGCAGAAAAGTTAGCTGCAAGCGGGTAGTTCTTTTGTGCAATTTGGGCAGATTCATATTTATACGGATCATAAGCCTTGAGCTTAAAATGCGGCCGATTCAAAATATCTTCAATGGAATTGGCGCTATGTGGTTCTGCAGTGATTGTCGCGGCTAAATAGCGAGCTTGGTGAATATTTGGATTTTTTCCTGCAGGATAATCATATTTTAGCGGATCAATAATATATTTGCTTTTGCTCAGATCATCGTTTGGATTTTCAGGCAATACCACCAGAAATTCAGACCCAAAACCATCACGGCGCGTGACCGAGCGCAAACCCGAAAAGTTCAGGTTATAGGTTGACATCAACTGCTGAATTTTTTGTTGTTTCAGCTGCGGGTAGTACTCAAAATCAATGTCATAAATGCTGTTGCCAACACGAATTTGTTGTTGCAATTCATCGTGTTTATAGCGCAGCGCATAGCTGCTGACCAATTTGGCAATCGCCTGATTATAAAAATCCCGAATTTGGACTTGTCTGTTATCAAAAAGACGGTCTTGCGGCGCACGTTTGGTTTTAAACATGTAGGCGTAACTATAACGAATACTTTGATCGAGCATGTGCAATTGCTGATCTAAACATTGTTCATAATTGGCCTGATGAATTTTTTGTTGTTCTTCCGATCTTTTACTGTTCAGAATACTGATTTTACAGGACGATGAATTTGCCAGTTCAATCGCTTTCGCTAAATATAATTCACTGGCGGTTGAGAGCAGTTGTTCATCCTGAATTTGTGGGATTTGCTTGAGTGCACTCACACATTCTTCAGGTTTTTCGGCACAAATATTGGCTTCACGTCCTGTCATCGACAAGACATTTAAACTGGCTTCACTCAGTTTTTTGCGCGATAAAATACTATCACGTTCATTGGCAATACTAACTTTTAACGCCTGATTTTTAACACTGACCACCTGACAACCAGACAGCAGTGTTGTACTGAGCAATGCAGCAATCACAATTTTATTCATGGAAAGTCTGGCTTAATTTTTAAGATTTTTTTCCATCATACGTTTTTTTAAAGCTTTTTCAATTGCGTAGAAAGCAAAATAGACCGTCGAAACGGTCTATTTTTAGGTATTTTTGTATCGATTTTTTATTAAGTGCGTGGTGCGATCACTTGCCACACATTCCAGCGACCTTGCTTTTCAATTTCAGCAATCAAACGGTCAGCCACTTCGGCTTCTTGCGGGTATTTGATTTTATAGTTTTTCAAAGTTTGTACTGCATTTTTCTTTTGTTCCATGGCAATATAATTGTTTGCCGCAGACAAATAAGCTTCCTGCACACCTGCTTTCATGGCTTTGTCTAAATAAGGAATGGCTTCACGATGACCGCCACCTTCAGACAGACCGAAACCAAACCAGAAATTCGCTTCGGCATCTTCCTGATTAATTTTTAAGATACGCTGCGCATAGTTAAGTGAGCGTGTGGTGTAAACAGAGCCTAAGTCTAGGTTACGTGCCATAACACTGGCTTTAAATGCACGCATCAAAATATCAAAAGAGGCATTTTCATTGGCTGCCAAAGTGTCTAATTGTTGAGTCACTTCTTTGAGCTTTGCCTCGAAACCACGACGTTCCTGACGTTCGCTAAAACGTGGTGGATAGTGACGTGCTTTGCCTTCGACCAATTGTAAGAAGTCATCAATTTCGGTGATGTCAATTTCGTTTTCACCTGCCAAAACTGCAAACTTCAAGCTACGGGCATTGTTATTGACCGTAGGTACAATCAATTTGTTTTGATCTAAGGTAATGCTTTTGCTTGGATCATTTGGGTTAGTAACCACCATTTTAGTCACAGGCTGTGCTGCTGCTTTTTGTAGGTTAATTTCAAATGGTGGTGGGGCATCATAATTAAATGGATTTAAGGCATAGAATGGTGCACTTAATTCAGGTTCGGTAAATACGATAGGTGGTTTTACTTCTTGTTTTGGTGGTGCAACACAGGCGCTAACGAGCGTTGCGGCTAGAATACTGAGTGCCAAAGGCTTAAGAGTCATGGTGTTCTTCCGTTCAATTTATTTTAAAAGTGAGAGGTGATTGTGTCGGATTAAAATATTGCATGTCGGTCAGTCTAAGAAATCTGTTCCGAACATGCAATACAATTGAGGGGGCTTAGTTACACAGTGATACGAAGTTTTTTTAAGTATGTAGGATTGATCAAATAAACAGCCCTATTTACTTTGTGCTTCACACTCACGTCTAACATCTTCAATTATTTTTAATTCTTCTGCACTATAAGGTTGTTCATTTTGCTGTGGGTTTTTAAAGCTTGGGTCAAGTAAAGAGAGACGCTGACATAATAAATTCATACGTTTTTCATTTTGTTCCAAGCGATCTAGTAATACTCGCATGCCGTCCAATACTGGGTCAGATTGGTCCTGCGTTGCTGCATAAGGTTGGAAACCAATACTGGCAGCATAATCACGACGACGTGCTTCCTGATCATCGGCAGGTTTATTTTTCATAATAAAGCGCGCAGGGTTACCCACAGCAGTTGCGCCTTCAGGTACTTCTTTGGTCACAACCGCATTAGAGCCAACTTTGGCATTTTTATGTACGGTGAATGGGCCTAGAATTTTCGCGCCTGCACCGACTACTACGCCATCTTCCAAAGTTGGATGACGTTTGCCTTTATTCCACGTTGTGCCGCCTAAAGTCACGCCATGATATAAGGTGACATCATCACCAATTTCAGCAGTTTCACCAATCACCACGCCCATGCCATGGTCAATAAAAAAGCGACGACCAATTTTTGCACCGGGATGAATTTCAATTCCTGTAGCAAAACGGCTAAATGACGAGAGTAGACGTGCCGACCCCTTGCAGTCTTTGTTCCATAATTCATGCGCCACACGATGCATAATTAAAGCGTGAATTCCTGGATAAGTGGTTAAGACTTCAAGTGTATTTCGAGCAGCAGGATCGCGCGCGAAGACAGCTTGAATGTCTTCTTTGAGCTGTTTAAGCATTAGTTTGATCCTCGTCCTGTGTTGATGTAGATTTTTTCCATGAACCGTTATTCATTGCTTGTACGCGGCTAAAAATACCGCGAAGTAAATGGTATTCCATACGATCTAATTGTATACGTCCGAAAAGCCGACGCAAGCGCAAAGGCAATAATCGTGGATTTTTTGGATCCATAAATTCAATTTCTGCCAGCATTTTTTCTAAATGTGGATAGAACTGTTGCATTTGTTCATGGTTGACCAAAGGTTCATCCCATTGCATCGCTTCAGAATCTGTCACTTGCATCGTCGCTGCAGGATCGGCAATTTTTCCGACAATATCGATGGCAGCCATACGCATTTCATAGCAAATCACTTGAATGGCTTGAGCAACATTGAGCACACCATATTCTTCATTGACAGGAATCGTCACGTGATAATTCGCCAAAGCCAGCTCTTCATTGGTTAAACCACGATCTTCACGTCCAAAAATAATGGCAACATTTTGCCCATGCTGTGCCACAGCATTTAACGACTTTTCTGCCGCAGGGCGTGCATCTAAGAGTGGCCAAGGAATAGTACGACTACGTGCACTGGTGCCAAAGACCAAATGGCAGTCGGCAATTGCATCTTCGAGCTGTTCAACCACTTCAATCTGTTCAATTAAATCGGTTGCACCTGCCGCCAAAGCATCAATATCTGGATGCGGATAGGTTTTTGGATCAACCAAAACCAATTTACATAGCCCCATGGTTTTCATGGCGCGTAAGGCACTACCGATGTTGGCAGGCAGGGTGGTATTCACCATGACAATACGCACGTGGGAGAGGTGTGCGGCAACAGCTGCATTGTCGGTTTGACTCATAACAAATCCAGATGGGTTAAATTTTTAATTAAGAATATTGATCAACTTCGGTATGGTATAAATCCATAGCATCATCCATGCTCATATCAGCAGGTGGTGGAGCAATCGATGCAGGTTTCGCCACATCGACAGCTTTCGCGGCTTTGGATTTCACTTGATATTCGATATGCAGGCTTTCTTTACCAAAATAGTCACGCAATTTGACCAAGGCTTCATCTAAGGGTGCGATTTTCCACTGAATGCCCAAATGTAATTCTGCAGTGGCATAAGCATAGTCAAGGTGCAATAAAACAGGAATATGCGTGCATAAATCCACATTACAATAAGGCAGCAACATATTTTGTAAGTCTTGACTCAAGGTCTTGCTTAAATGTTCTGCATGCAAGTGAATTTGAATACTATTGGCGCGTTTTTGACGAATTTCATTCAAGCTAAACGCTTTGGTTAAGCGTCCCATTGGGCGGTCAAAACCTTCACGTTCGTAAATTTCGCCTTCAATCACCACCACTTTTTCAGTTTGTACAATATCTTTAAAGCGTTGGAAGCGCTCATGGTTGGCAGATACTTCAATACGTGCCGTACCATCATCTAAAGTGACCACCATCCGATTTGGGAAGTTGGCGACATCCACCACCAAGCCTGCAAAGACGGTGGTCACACCACGACGGGTTGGCGTCAGTTCATTAATTTTACTTGGAATAAAGGCTTTTAATTCATTGCGATAGACATCAATCGGGTGACCAGTGAGGTAAAGTCCAAGTGTGTCTTTTTCACCTTTAAGTCGGACTTCATCTGACCATGATTTTACAGGTTTGGCAGGCTTACGTTGTACTTCTTCAACTTCACCAAATAAATCCATGATGCCTGTTTCACGGTTGGAACGTGCTTGTTCCGCCGCTTGTACCGCTTCTGGCAATTGTGCCATTAAACTTGAGCGTTCGATGCCTAAACAGTCTAATGCACCCGCACGAATTAAGGCTTCAAGGGTTCGTTTGTTGATTTTTTTCAAATCAATACGATGACAGAAGTCAAATAAATCGCGGTATGGACCTTCTTTTTGGCGAGAATCAATCACCGATTGCATGGCTTGTTCGCCCACGCCTTTAATTGCGCCAAGTCCGTAGACAATGGTGCGTTCATCGCTGGCGTGGAAATGATACAAAGACATATTTACCGAAGGTGGTAAAACTTCCAGACCATTGTGGCGACAGTCATCAATCAGAAACACCACGTTATCGGTGTTTTGCATTTCCGACGACATTACCGCAGCCAAGAATTCGGCAGGGTAATGTGCTTTCAGCCATGCCGTCTGATAGGCAACGAGGGCATAAGCAGCCGCGTGGGATTTGTTAAAACCGTAGCCTGCGAACTTTTCCATATAGTCGAAAATATGGTTGGCTGTGGCGGCATCAATGTCTTTTTTCGCAGCACCTTCAATAAAGATTTGGCGCTGTTTCACCATTTCTTCAGGTTTTTTCTTACCCATAGCACGACGTAGTAAGTCCGCACCACCGAGGGTATAGCCTGCACAATACTGTGCCGCCTGCATTACCTGTTCCTGATAAACCATAATGCCGTAGGTTGGTTCAAGCACACCTTCTAGCAAAGGATGCAGATACTCAAACTCGCCACCGTGCATACGGTGAATAAAGTCTGGAATGAGATCCATCGGGCCAGGACGATACAAGGACACGAAGGCAATAATTTCCTCAAATTTGCTTGGGCGTGCTTCTTTCAGCATCTTTTTCATGCCCACGGATTCAAACTGGAATACCGCTGTGGTGTTGGCATTGGCAAAGACTAAATAGGCGTCTTTATCGTCCAATGGAATATGGGCAATATCTAGCGGTGTATCGGCTTGGATGCGTTTATTGATATTTTGTACTGCATCTTCAATAACCGTCAGGTTACGTAAACCCAAGAAGTCAAATTTGACCAAACCTGCCGATTCAACATCGTCTTTATCGTATTGTGCAACACGGGCGGTTCCATCAGCATCGCACATAACCGCAGAAAAGTCGGTGATTTTGGTTGGTGCAATGACCACACCACCTGCGTGTTTGCCTGTGTTGCGGGTAATGCCTTCAAGTTTTAAAGCCATTTCCCAAATTTCTGAAGCATCGTCATAGTCTGGGTTAGATGGATTGGTCACCACATCTTTCAGCTGTGGTTCGGCTTCAATTGATTCTTCCAAACTAAGCCCTAAAGGTTTAGTTGGAATCAGTTTAGAAATACGGTCTGCCAAACCATAAGACTTGCCCAAAACCCGTGCGACATCTCGAATCGCACCTTTGGCGGCCATAGTACCGAAAGTGGCAATTTGTGATACCGCATCACGTCCATAGGTGCGTGCCACATAATCAATGACTTTATCGCGTCCTGCAATACAGAAATCGACGTCAAAGTCGGGCATGGATACACGTTCTGGGTTTAAGAAACGTTCAAAGAGTAGTTCATAACGCAATGGGTCTAAGTCGGTAATTTTTAAGCTATAGGCGACCAATGAACCCGCGCCCGAACCACGACCCGGCCCAACAGGTACACCATTATTTTTAGACCATTGAATAAAGTCCATGACGATGAGGAAGTAACCCGGGAAGCCCATCGAATTAATAATATTAATTTCGTATTCAATTCGCTCATCATAAGGTTTGCGAATCTCTGCCCAGTCTTCATCGCGCTGCGCGACAGGATAGAGCACATTTAGACGTTCTTCTAAACCTTGTTTGGATAGGTGTGCGAAGTAGGTATCAATGGTGTGTCCTTCTGGAATTGGATAATCTGGAAGGAAATATTTACCCAATTGCAGCGTGACGTTGCAGCGTTTGGCAATGTGATAGCTGTTTTCAATAGCACTTGGAATGTCGGAAAATAATTCCGTCATTTCTACAGCGGTTTTAAAATATTGCTCAGGACTGTAAGTTTTAGGACGACGGTTATCTCCTAAAACATAACCTTCGGCAATGCAGACTCGCGCTTCATGCGCTTCATAATCTTCACGGCGGACAAAGTGCACATCATTATGTGCCACCACACCAATATTATATTTTTTAGCTAATTTAACTGCTTCGGCAATAAAAGCATCTTCATCGGGACGATCTGTACGGGTCAGTGCCAAATAAACCCGATTACCAAATTTTTCGATCCATTCTTCCAGCAACGGTTCGGCTTTTTGCGGATTGGACGTGATCAGCATTTTGCCGACATCACTTTGAATGCCGAGTAACAGAATCAGGTCATCGGCTTGTTCTAAAATCCATGCTTTATTGACGCAAGGGATGTTGAGTTGCTGACCTTCAATATAGCCACGCGACACCAATTCGGTCAGGTTACGCCAGCCGTGATTGTTCATCGACAATAAAGTCACACGATGATCGGCGTCATTTAAACGCAGCACTGAACCTAAAATCGGTTTGATGCCTTGCCCCAAACATTTGCCATAAAACTTTACGGCAGCGTGCAGGTTAGAGAGATCGGTCAATGCCAAAGCAGGCATTTCTTCATTGACTGCAGCTTTAATCAAGTCAGGTACGCGTACAATCGACTCGGTAATCGAAAATTCTGTATGTATACCTAAATGAACAAAGCGCATGAATCAGTCCCTTAAAAAATCACGGGTTAGTTTAGCATGCTCTGCTCAAGACAAAACATGCTGCAAAGTTTTTCCTACGGTTTTCGATGATCTTGACCGTATATCAAAATTTCAGTTTTTTGGATGTTGATATGGCGTGAATCACGTATGCATGGAGAAGGAGTGTGGTTTTAACCCCTTACACACTCATACGAGTAGCAAGGAGTTAAATGGTGAATCTATTTCTGATGTGTAGATGAAAGATTTATCTGAGTTTAGATAACCAATCGCCTAAACTTTGCACCAATTGCACTAAAATTAATAAGACCACCACGGTTAGCATCACGACACTACTATCAAAGCGTTGATAACCATAAGAAATAGCAAGGTCACCAATGCCGCCTGCACCGACTGCGCCTGCCATAGCAGTTGCGCCAATTAAGCTAATGGTGGCTGTGGTTAGGTTCAAAATGAGTGAGCTACGTGCTTCAGGTAAAATAAATTTGAAGATAATCTGTAAGGGTGTAGCACCCATTGCCTGTGCAGATTCGACAATCCCTTCATTGACTTCAAGCAGTGAAGTTTCTACCAAACGACCAATATACGGGCCGACATAAATGGTCAGTGGAACAATGGCTGCCCAAGTTCCGATGGATGTACCCACTAACAATTTAGTCAGCGGAATCACCGCAATCAATAAAATAATAAAGGGTAGGGAGCGTAGTGCGTTTACAATCGGGTTAAGCCCGTGATAAATCACACGGTTTGGCAAAATACCTGTCGGACGAGTCACTACAAGGGTAATGCCCTGAATAAAGCCCCAGATACAACCAAACAACATGGCAAAGAACACCATGTGAAAGGTCTCTTGTAAGGCTGTAACAAACTGGTCAATAGATAAAGAGCTTTTCCAGAAAGGCGCAGTTACTGAGGTCAGCCACTGTACAATTAAATCTCTCATGCTTGTACTCCTGACTGTTCAACTTCAACACCATTGGCTTGCAGAAATTCAAGTGCTTGTTGAATGACCCTTGCATCACCGAGCAATTGTATAAACATTTGCCCAATCACAGCGCCATCAATTTCGGTCATATTGGCAAATAAAATATTCAGGCTGATATCAAACTGTTTAATGACGGCTTGAATTACGGTTTCCTGAGCTGATTTACCTAAAAACTTCAGACAATAAATGCTGTGCTGATTTTGATTTTCCAGATTATTCAAAATATTGATAGGCAATTGCTGCTGCAACACGGTTTGAATAAAGCTTTTGGTGGTCGGATGTTGCGGTTGACTAAATATTTCTAGGGTTGAACCTGTTTCAATGACTTTGCCTTGTTCCATCACCGCCACATAATCACAAACCGATTCAATCACATCCATTTCATGTGTGACCATTACAATGGTAATGCCTTGTTCGCGGTTAATTTTTTTCAGTAATTCCAGCACAGATTTGGTGGTTTGTGGATCAAGTGCTGAAGTTGCTTCATCGCAGAGTAAAATTTTAGGATGATTGGCGAGTGCGCGGGCAATACCGACACGTTGTTTTTGTCCGCCTGAAAGTTCATCAGGGTAGGCGTCTTTTTTATGTTTTAAATCAATAAACTCAAGTAATTCATTTAAACGCTTTTCGCGTTCGGCTTTGTTCCAGCCTAACAGTTTCATCGGCATTTCAATATTGGCAGCCACAGTTTTGGTCTGCAATAAATTGAAGTGCTGAAAAATCATTCCAATATGGGCACGTTCTTGACGTAATTCGCGGGCATTGAGTGCAGTAAAATCTTTTTGATGAATGATGACTTGCCCAGCATTAGGACGCTCCAACAAATTGATCAAGCGGATTAACGTACTTTTACCTGCACCACTATAGCCAATAATGCCAAAAATACTGCCTGTTGGAATTTGTAGGTTAATTTGATCCAACGCACGCAGTGTTTGACCTTTGAGCTGATAGTGCTTTGAAATGTTTTTAAATTCAATCATATCGTCAAGAAATGTCCATAAATGAAAAAACAGGCAAAGTTCGCTTTGCCTGTTTTGTTTAACGCATTATATTACTATTTTGCTGCTTCAGTGAAATAGCTGACAGGTTTATTTACCGCAACTTTTGTTCCGCCAAAGTGCTGATCAATATATTGCTTCACCGCTTCGGTATGATACAACGCACCTACTTTTTGCAAGATTGGGTCATTTTGACGATCTGCAGCAGTCGCGAGAATGTTGACATTCATTTTTGTGCTCTGGTCAATTGGCTCGTAATAAATTGAATCTTTAAGTACGTTCAAACCACCTTCCATTGCAAGAGTGTTGCCCAAAACAATTGCATCGACTTCATCTTTTACACGTACAGCCGTTGCCATTTGAATCGGTTTGATTTGAATTTGCTTCGCATTTTCTACGATGTCTGCAGGCGTGCCTTGAACATTGTCAAAACCATCTTTCAGTTTAACCAAACCAGCCGATTGAAGTAATAACAGTGCACGTGATTCATTGGCACCATCATTTGGAATAGCAATGGTTGCACCTGTTTTGAACTCATCCAACTTTTTCACTTTGCTTGAGTAAATACCCATTGGCTCTAAGTAAGTTGTCGCTACTGGTGCAATTTGATCTTTATTGTTGGCATTAAATGCCACCATATAGGCATAAGATTGGAATGCGTTAAGATCAATTTCTTTATTTGCTACCGCCGTGTTCATTGACACGTAATCGGTGAAGTTTTTCACTTCAAGTTGAATACCTGCTGCTTTGGTTTTAGGTAAGTCGGCAATAAAACGCCAAATATCTGCATCTGAACCAGTCGATGCCATAGTGACAGTGTGTAGAGCAGAAGAATCTTTTTGTGCCGCGTCAGTCGCAGGCGCTTCTTGTTTGCCACAGCCAGCCAAGCCAACTGAAAGACCAAGTACAAGACCAAGGAGCTTTTTCATGAATATATCCCGAGCAAGTTTAAGCCGTGCCTAAAGTTGCCAATGATTGAGAAGAATCAAATCAGCACGATGGATGGAATCGCATGATGATGATTTTGTATGTTTCTCAAATATGTTGTAGGTATTGTTTGAGTACTGAAAAAGTCAGCCCACAGCTCAATCAATAATTTTGAGATGGATGGGCAATTCACTTTTTCAAAAGATGCACCATCATAACAATAAAAAATAATTCTATATAGTGCTGTGTATGTTATGCATATCACTGTTTTTACAACAGAAAGCGAATAAGTCAAAATAAGTTCTTATAAATAAATATATTCTGTAAAGATTGTGAATTTGAACAAGTGTTTAAATATTTGGGTGCTTTAGAATTTATTCTGAAATAGAAATATGAAAATAGCAATCAGGTGTTATTTAGGCTCATTCATCTATTGATGCCATAAAAAAGCTCGTACAGTGACGAGCTTTTTTATCGACTTAAATTTTTAGACTAAACTTTTAAACTAAAAACATTAAGCATTTTCACGAGCAATGGCACGATAACCAATATCTTTACGATATTGTACGCCATCAAAGGTAACTTTTTCACACAGTTCAAGGGCTTTGGCTTGCGCTTCGCCAATGGTATTACCGAGCGCAGTTACACACAGTACGCGACCACCATTGGTCACAATTTCACCATTGGCATTGCTTGCTGTACCTGCGTGGAATACTTTCGCATCAGCCATTTGAGTCTCTAAACCAGAAATCACATCACCTTTGCCTGAAGTTTCAGGGTAACCCGCAGTCGCCAATACAATCCCGACAGTTTTGCGTTCATCCCAGTCTGCTTCGGCAGGTAAGTTGCCTGCAATACCTGCTTCAACTAAATCTACCAAAGATGACTTTAAGCGCATCATAATTGGCTGCGTTTCAGGGTCACCAAAACGGCAGTTAAACTCGATCACTTTTGGTTGACCTTTGTCGTCAATCATTAAGCCAGCGTATAAGAAACCTGTATAAACATGACCGTCTTTTTTCATACCTTCAACAGTAGGACGCATCACTTCATTCATGGTTTTTTCAAATACGTCTGCAGTCACGACAGGGGCAGGAGAGTAAGCACCCATACCGCCAGTGTTTGGACCTTGGTCGCCTTCAAAAATACGCTTGTGGTCTTGTGAAGTTGCCATAGGGAGGATGTTGTCGCCATCAATCATACAAATGAAAGAAGCTTCTTCACCGGCAAGGAATTCTTCAATAACTACACGCGAACCCGCATCACCAAATTTGTTGCCTGCTAGCATGTCATCAATTGCATCGAATGCTTCTTGATTGGTCATCGCTACGATCACGCCTTTACCTGCAGCAAGACCGTCCGCCTTGATCACGATTGGAGCACCATTTTTTTCAACAAATGCTTTTGCCGCATCAACTTCAGTGAATACGTCATAGAATGCAGTTGGAATGTTGTGGCGTTTTAAGAAATGCTTGGCAAAGGCTTTAGAACCTTCAAGCTGCGCAGCAAACTGGGTTGGGCCCCAAATTTTTAAACCCGCTTCACGGCAGGCATCTACCACACCATTGACCAGTGGTGCTTCAGGACCAACAATGATTAAATCAACAGCATTATTTTTGGCAAAGTCGATGATTGCAGGGTTATTTTGAATATCTAACGCTACATTCTCGCATTTGTTTTCTGTTGCAGTACCCGCATTACCCGGTGCAACGAAGACTTTAGCGACTTTGTCATCTTGTGCGATTTTCCATGCCAACGCATGTTCACGACCGCCGCTACCTAAAACTAAAATATTCATCTAAAAATCCCTCAAAGAATAAAATCCCCCTAGCGAAGCTATGCTTTTCACCCTTGAAAAGGAAGGAGATTGTGCATAAAAACACAGTTCCCTTACGTGAAAAGTCCCCCTTTTATAAAAAAGGGGGATTTCGGAGGATTATTAAATACGACTTCTAATTAATGAGTTTAATTAGTGACGGAAATGACGCATGCCAGTGAAGACCATTGCAATACCAGCTTCATCTGCTGCTGCAATCGTTTCTTCATCACGCATAGAACCACCCGGTTGAATAATGCATTTGATACCAGCTTTAGCTGCGTTATCAATACCATCACGGAATGGGAAGAATGCGTCAGATGCCATTACTGCACCTTCAACCACTAAACCTGCATGTTCTGCTTTAATGGCAGCAATACGAGCAGAGTTTACACGGCTCATTTGACCTGCGCCAACACCAATGGTCTGACGGTTTTTCGCATAAACAATTGCGTTCGATTTTACGTATTTCGCAACTTTCCAAGCAAAGATCATATCGTCAATTTCTTGTTCAGTTGGTGCACGTTTGGTCACAACTTTTAAGTCATCTTTAGTGATCATGCCCAAGTCTTGATCTTGAACCAATAAACCGCCGTTGACACGTTTGTAATCCATTTGTGGAGCGCGTGCATCAATCGCAGGAAGTTCGCCACATACCAGTACACGTACGTTTTTCTTCGCGCCAGTCACTTCAAGTACGCCATCAGCAATGCTTGGTGCAATGATCACTTCAACGAATTGACGGTCTACAATCGCTTGTGCAGTCGCAACGTCTAACTCACGGTTAAACGCAATGATGCCACCAAATGCAGATTCAGGGTCAGTTGCATAAGCAAGGTCATAAGCTGCTTGAATACCGTCTAAAGAGACAGCAACACCACATGGGTTCGCGTGTTTTACGATCACACAAGCAGGTTTTGCAAATGATTTCACACATTCAAGTGCGGCATCAGTATCTGCAATGTTGTTATAAGATAATTCTTTACCTTGAAGCTGTTTCGCTGTAGAAACAGAAGCTTCAGTTGCAGCAGGGTCTACATAGAACGCTGCAGATTGATGCGGGTTTTCGCCGTAACGTAAATCTTGCGCTTTGTTCAATTGTGTATTGAATGTACGTGCAAATTGGTCAGCAGTACCTTCTTCTTTACCTACACGTGCACCTAAGTAAGAGGCGATCATGCCGTCATATTGTGCAGTGTGTTCAAATGCTTTCACTGCCAAATCAAAACGAGTTTCGTAAGACAATGCACAGTTGCTTTTCATTTCTGCAATAACAGTCGCATAGTCAGAAGCATTTACTACAATACCTACAGAAGCATGGTTTTTCGCTGCAGCGCGAACCATAGTAGGGCCACCAATGTCGATGTTCTCAATCGCATCTGCAAGTGAACAATTTGGTTTTGCAACAGTCGCAGCAAATGGATAAAGGTTAACAACAACCAAGTCGATGGCATCAATATTGTGTTCTGCCATGACTGCTTCGTCTAGACCACGACGAGCCAAGATACCGCCATGAATTTTTGGGTGTAACGTTTTTACACGACCATCCATCATTTCAGGGAAACCAGTATGCTCTGATACTTCTACGACAGCAATATTGTTGTCTTTAAGCAACTTATAAGTACCGCCAGTAGATAAAATTTCTACCCCAAGAGCAGCAAGGTCTTGTGCAAATTCAACAATACCTGTTTTGTCAGAAACAGAGATTAAAGCGCGTTTAATAGTCATGATCTTCGTCACAGTTTTCAATTACAGATTAAAACAAACTAGCAAAATGCAGGTAAAAAAAATGCCTGCGGAGGTCGCAAGCATTTTATCACTTATTCACTCATTAAACCGTGAGCTTTTAACTTTTTACGTAAAGTACCACGGTTTAGTCCAAGAATTTCAGCAGCGCGTGTTTGGTTACCGCGAGTGTATTCAAGAACAACAGATAAAAGAGGTTTCTCCATTTCTGCTAACACCATGTCATACACTTGTGAAGGTTGTTCACCTTGTAGTTGTGCAAAATAATGGCGAACTGCGCGATCTACGTGAATACGTAAAGCAACATCAGATTGTGCAGTAAAAATAGGAGATTTGCTATTCATGCGAATTAATCCGAAAATTAGATATCACTGGGATAAAGTGATATATCAATGTGGTCTATAAATTAAATGAACTCCGTTTTAGATCCTAAAACGGGAAGTTCTAAAACTGGAACATTTAGCTTGCCACAACTCTAGGCATTGGTCGAAATTTAAGCGT
The DNA here is from genome assembly GCF_051948795.1 of Acinetobacter sp. Lyrl_1. Taxonomy (NCBI): domain Bacteria; kingdom Pseudomonadati; phylum Pseudomonadota; class Gammaproteobacteria; order Moraxellales; family Moraxellaceae; genus Acinetobacter; species Acinetobacter sp. Lyrl_1. The sequence goes on along the minus strand of NZ_JAYJLK010000008.1, from coordinate 33,670 downwards.
AACAATACATTAATAATTGTTACAGACCAAAATCAAAACAAAAAATCTACTCTGTACGCGATATATAAAAATAAAGCGCATTAGACAGATCTATATTTGTTGTGAATCTTGCGAGGAGTTTGCAGCACAAAGCTTTCGTGGCGCGTATGATACCATTGTATGAGAAAAAGTGAGCAAGAAAACTGCAATTTTTTTAATTTTTTTCGCTATTTTTTCACTATTTTTTTGTGAATTAAGGCTTGATAATTTCTAAAGTATAGGCATCGAAGTCGTTTCGTGATATTGGAACTAAAATGTCAAACTTAAATGGACTGTTTTTAGGAATACGTTGAATGCTCGAAAGACTTTCGACCAAATACTCCTGTGGGGAATAGATGTAAGTCGATAATGTTTGTTGTTTTTCTTTTAAAGTGACTTTGATATTAGGCAAAGCCAAGCTTTTATCATAGTAATTGATCAGCTCACCCGTAAATTGTGTATTCATACGATCTACACGTTTAACCTTCACGCGATTTGCTGAAATTAAGCTATAGCGTTCTTCTAAACTGCTACAGTTAAAAAATTGACAGACTTGGGTAAACACAGAATTCAGTGCAGGGCTGCTGTTTAAAAACTTTGGGTTAAACCACAAAATTTGGAAGATCAACAAGCCAATCAATAAAAGATTAATAATTCCCCAAAGTAAGTAGTAACCATTGCCATGCTTTTTTTCACTTTCAAGATCAGGCGCAGACAACTTCATGGCAGGAATGTTGCCAATCGGTTCAGTACTGAAATAATTGAGGTTATTCAGATAGGTTTTCAGATCAATATTGGAATGTTCAACTTTACGCTGAAAAATATCTAAAATATGTTGCGGTTGCGCAAGTTCAGCAGTTGCCTGCATAAAACTGCGGTTTTGAATGTGATGTAATTGTGATGTGACTGAGTTTTTATTTTGAGGAAAGGCAAATACCAAATGCGAAAGAGCATTAAAGGTATTGTCGCATTTAGGACAACAAACCATCCCTTGCGCAACGGTCAGCTGCGCAACGGATACTTTATAAACAGTTTGGCATTCAGGGCACTTGGTTTGCTTGTCACTCATAACTCAAAAATTACAGTTAGTGGGGATGGCGTTTCCCAGAAATTCGACACCAGTTTTCTTCACGTTTTTCGACTTGTACTATATCAAAAAATTCAGAATAAACACTAGAAACTTCAGCAACTTGCTCTTCAATTACACCTGCAAGTGCGAACTCGCCCTCAGATTTAATTAAAGTTGCAAACTCTGGCGCAAGCATCATCAATGGGCCTGCCAAAATATTGGCAACTAAAATGTCTGCTTTTTCATTACCGATGGTTTCATTGAACTCTTCTGGAAGTCCCACATATAAGTTTTTAAGTACACCGTTGAGTTCTGCATTTTGTTTGGTCGCTAAAACTGCTTGCGGGTCAATATCAGTCGCATAGACTTTTTTTGCACCGAGCAACAAAGCCGCTACTCCTAAAATACCTGAACCACAACCGTAGTCGATCACGACTTTATCTTTTACATTGGTTTTACCTAACCATTGCAGGCACAGGAACGTACTGGCATGGTTACCTGTACCAAAAGCCAAACCTGGGTCAAGTTTAATATTGACTGCATCTGCCTCAGGTGGTTCTAACCATTCAGGTACAATCCAGAATTTCTCTGCAATCTGGATTGGCTCGTAGTAATCCATCCATGAGCGTTCCCAAACCTGATCTTCCAAAAATTCACTGCGTAAAGGGGCATCTGGCATTTGCGCACGAATAAAGGTTTCTAAGGCTGCAACATCAATTTCTTCACCTTCGTCTTGTGCATAAATACCTGTCACAATGACTTTGTTCCAAAGTGGTGTTTCACCTGGCAGTGGCTCAAGTAAGTCCTGATTTTCCGCATCATCTAAGGTTACGCTGACTGCACCCAATGAACTGAGCAGGGTTTCAGTAAAATCGACTTGCGCTTGATCAACAGTAATATGTATTTGTAACCACTTCACGGAGATAACCTAAAATTTAATGCGAAAGCGCTATTGTAACTGAACTGCTGCAGACGCTGTTATTTTTTATTCGGATTGCGAAAGGGAAAACTCTATACGATTGGAAGTTTCAAATTCGCTTTATGCTTATAGTCGAATAATGTGACAAAAATATAACTCTAAAAAATATAAGTTAAGAATTTGTTTGAACCATCATCGCTCAATCATCCCCAAAACAGTCAAATTGCTGGATTGGGGGTGATTGAGAGACTTGTTTAGGATGCAGATTGCTCCGATGCAGGTGTCGGCACAAATTTATTTAGTAATGTGCCTAAAATTGCGGCAAAAATATACATGAAAATAGAATAAACCGCAGCAGGCATGGCAATGGTTGAGCTTGACATAACGGTTAGGGCGATAGTCATTGCAAGGGTACTGTTGTGAATGCCAATTTCAAAGGCGCAGGCTCGGGCTTGTTGGCTATTTACGCCAAAGAAACGCGGGACAAAATAACCAATCAATAAACTGCAGGCACAGAACAGGGCAGTGGCAAGTCCTACATCTGCCAAATAAAGCATGATGTTGTTTCGCTCTTTGGCAATTGCGCCAATAATAATCACAATTAGAAAAACCACAGCAAAAATACGCACAGGTTTGTTTAAGCGGTCTGCCGTTTGAGGGCTAAAATGGCGTACTAACATCCCTAAAGTGACAGGGATAATAATAATTAAAAACACCTGCAATACTTTGGCAAATTGTAAGCCAACTTGTTGCCCATCCTGCATAAAATGTTGAATGGCAAAGTTGACAATCAGGGGCAAGGTAAATGCTGCAATCACGGAATTCACGGCAGTGAGGGTGATGTTTAGTGCAATATCACCTTTATATAAGTAGCTAAATAAGTTGGCTGTTGGCCCACCTGGAGATGCTGCTAGTAGCATGAGTCCGACTGCAAGCAGTGGTGGTAAATTCAGCAGTTTACAAATAAAGAATGCAATTGCTGTCAGGACGACCAATTGACAAAATAAAGCAATAAACACTGCTTTGGGGTGTTTGCTCACCCGTTTAAAGTCGTTAGGAGTGAGTTCTAAGCCAAGTCCAGCCATGACCACGGCCAAAGCCAGCGGCAAAAATATTGTGATTAATCCTGAATCCATAAACACTCCTTTGTTTTTACATCTACAATAATTTATTTGATATTTAACTGTTTGTTTAATATGTAGTTAATTTTGCTCACGTTTTAAATTGTATTTTTATTGTGGTTTAAACTCTGCTCCTGTTTGTGTTGATGGGCAAGTTTGGCCGATTGTCTAGCTAACATACTCCCTAAAATAAAGCTGAACATATACATAAAAATGGTGTAAATCGCAGAAGGAATGGCAATTTCAGTGCTTTGCAAAACCGATAGCGCAACGGTTAAAGAAACAGCAGTGTTATGAATGCCAATTTCAAAACAACAAGAGCGTGCTTGTTGATCAGGCACACCCGCCAAATACGGCACAAGATAACCAATAAGTAAACTTAAAAAGCAAAAAAGCGCTGTGGCGATACCAATCGCACTGAAATAGTCAAAGACATTGGCGCGTTCGCGGAAAAGCGCATAAAAGAATAAAGCGAAAATGAAATAAATGGACATCAAACGCATAGGTTTGCCCAACTGTAATGCAATTTGTGGCATCGCATTACGCACCGCCATTCCTACACATACAGGCACAATAATCAGTAAAAAAACCTGTGCCATTTTTTCAATAGGCATGCCAATTTGTTGTTGATCGGTCATAAAATATAGAAAAGACAAATTAACAATAAAAGGCAGGGTAAAGGTTGCCATCACAGAGTTCATTGCGGTTAGGGTAATATTTAGGGCAACGTCACCTTTATAGACATAGCTAAATAAGTTCGCAGTAGGCCCCCCTGGTGAGGCAGCAAGCAGCATTAAGCCAATTGCCAATAGCGGTGGCAATTCTAAAAATAAACAAATTGAAAATGCTAAAACAGGCAAAATGACCAATTGTGAAAAAAGCGTTAAAAAAATGACTTTAGGAAATTGATTGACCCGAATAAAGTCTTTAGGCGTGAGTTGTAAGCCTAAGCCCATCATCATCACAGCCAAGGTCAGTGGTAGAAAAAAGGTAAAAAAGCCTGAATCCATAGCACATCCTTTATTTTTTTCTTATGGGTATAATTTTCCCTCTCTTTGCAGTGTAATTGTTTTTTGAGCTTGTGCAATAAACAAAGCAGTCACTTCTTATAAATGACTGCTTTGGTGTTATTTTCATGCTTTCAGTTTGAATGAATACCCGATCTGTTCATGAAAATATAGATTAAGTGATTGATCACATTGCAGCAGGGCGTGGTGGCGTAAAGCCTAAGGCACATTTGCCTTTTAACTCAGTACCATTGACTGTAATGACGGTGCTTTGCGCATCTGCCATACAAGAACGGTATAATTCAGGCTCATTGCCTTGTAATTGCACTGCTTTAGATGAACTAAAGAATTGTGGTTCACAGGTACCATTCCAGATAATCCCACGATAAGCAAAGCTTACAGGTGCGCCCTGAGTTTTACCTTTACAGACTTGCTGGAATTTTTGCGCGTTATAGACGGTTTCTACTTTATCATTTGCCTGCACTGCAAATAGACTGAAAAATAAGCCACAAAGCATAGAGGACAGCAAAATTTTCTTATTCATGATGTTTCCCTTTGTTTCTCATATCTGTGTTATCAGGATAAAAAATAGACAAATTAAAACAACGGTGATCTGGTTAATTTTTAGGTCTAAATGTTTTTATGTACAGTAAAAATGCAAATTTGGATTACAAAATATTAATTTTGTAGCGCGGTTAAGCCAATAAAATCGACTGAATCTGTCAACTTATGCCACAAGTTTTGCTATAATATTCCGTCTTTATTTTTTATCTCTCATTGACCATTATGCACTATCCTAAAGTTTACGATGTCATTGTTATTGGTGGCGGTCACGCAGGCACCGAAGCGGCGCTTGCAGCAGCACGTATGGGTCGTCAAACCTTACTCTTAACTCATAACATTGAGACTTTAGGGCAGATGAGCTGTAACCCTGCAATTGGCGGGATTGGTAAGTCGCATTTGGTACGTGAGATTGATGCCTTAGGCGGTGCAATGGCATTGGCTGCCGATAAAAGCGGGATTCAATTCCGTATTTTAAACTCGCGTAAAGGTGCTGCTGTTCGTGCAACACGTGCGCAGGCAGACCGAGTTCGCTTTAAAGCTGCGATTCGCGCCACTTTAGAAAACCAAGCCAATTTAGATATTTTCCAACAAGCAGCCGATGACCTGATTGTAGAAGGCGATACTGTAAAAGGTGTAGTCACTCAAATGGGGATTCGTTTTGATGCGAAAACCGTGGTATTGACCACAGGTACATTCTTGGGTGGTGTGATTCACATCGGTTTAGAAAAATCGAGCGGTGGTCGTGCAGGCGATCCTCCATCAATTGCTTTGGCGGCACGTTTACGTGAATTAAATTTGCCTGTTGGGCGTTTAAAAACAGGTACGCCACCACGTATTGATGCACGCTCAGTCGATTTTTCGGTCATGATTCCGCAGCCAGGTGATTTCCCATCACCAACCATGTCATTCATGGGTGATGTGTCGATGCACCCTGAACAAGTGAACTGCTATATCACCCATACCAATGAACGTACTCACGAAATTATTCGTGGTGGTTTAGATCGTTCACCGATGTATACAGGTGTGATTGAAGGTGTTGGCCCACGTTACTGCCCATCGATTGAAGATAAAATTCACCGTTTTTCTGATAAAGACTCGCATCAGGTATTTTTGGAGCCTGAAGGTTTAGATACACATGAATTGTATCCAAACGGGATTTCAACCTCTTTACCGTTTGATGTGCAGTTCGAGTTAGTTCGTTCAATTCGTGGTATGGAAAATGCGCATATTTTGCGTCCAGGTTATGCGATTGAATATGATTACTTCAATCCACAAGCCTTGAAATTCACTTTGGAAACCAAAGCCATTAATAACTTGTATTTTGCAGGTCAAATTAATGGTACGACTGGCTATGAAGAAGCGGGTGCGCAAGGTGTGTTAGCTGGTTTGAATGCGGCACGTCGCGCTTGGGATCAGGAACAATGGACACCAAAACGTGACGAAGCTTATATTGGTGTATTGGTTGATGATTTGATCACGCTAGGTACCAAAGAACCGTACCGCATGTTTACCTCACGTGCGGAATACCGTTTGATGTTGCGTGAAGATAATGCCGATCAGCGTTTGACGCCAATTGGTCGTGAGCTTGGTTTGGTGGATGACACTCGTTGGGCAGCTTACTGTGAAAAAATGGAAGCAGTAGAACGTGAAACAGGGCGTTTACAACATTTGTGGGCTGCACCAAACAACCCAATGGGTAAAAAATTTGTTGAAATGACAGGTGCAGATTTATCCAAAGAATGTTCTGCGATTGATCTGTTAAAACGTCCAAATATCAGTTTTGCGCAAATCGCAGAATTAACGGGTTCAGACGTTTCTGCACAAGTGGGCGATCAAATTGAAATTGCAGTGAAATATGCAGGTTATATCAACCGTCAGCATGAAGATGTCGCACAATTAAAACGCTTGGAAGAAACCAAAATCCCTGCCGATTTTGATTATGATGCAGTGTCAGGTTTATCGCGTGAAATCACGCTAAAATTGAAGCATGTTTTGCCTGAAACTTTGGCACAAGCCAGTCGTATTCCAGGTGTGACACCTGCCGCAGTTCAATTGGTGATGATCACCATTCGTAAAAATGCACAGTCACGTAAATCTGCTTAAGGTTTGATGGATTGATGAAGAAGCCCACAATTTAAATTGCGGGCTTTTTTATGCGCCAAAGTAAATCAGATGCTAAGCAAAGAAGAAGTTGCGTATAAGAATAAATCTGATTTCGACTGCATATCTTATGATTTCACAGCTAGATCAGGAGCATTTAAAGTGACACTTATCAACATAGATAGGAGCAAAATATGACTTTAAAAAGCATTCGTTATAGTACAGCTGAACTGGCATGCCTACGTTGTATGATGCCGAGTCAATGTTAACTTTAACTTCAATCACAATAATTTGATTTAAAAGAGAACGATAATGCTATCGCCCCAATATATTTGGGGCTTTTTTATTCCTGAGTTTGATGCACCGCATTGGCAACTTCTACAGGTTCAATCTGAATTAGCTTTTTACCAAAACTACGCAACCACCAAACCAATTGTGAGGTAAACGGCACAGTGGCAGTCACCAACACATTACCATTTTCCAGTGTTTCCATAGTTTGATCTTTGCTTAATTGGCTTTCATCGAAGTATATGGCATCAGCTTTTTGCATGGTAAGTTTGAGCTGAATATTTTCAGTAGCTTTACTGAAATCGACTCTAAAACCTAATTCGCCAGATTCAATATAGGCATCAATATCAAAATTAACAGGATGCAAGGCGCGTGAATCTAAAACTTTGGCTGCTTTAAAACGATGCAGGGCAAAGGTTTGAATGTCGGTTTTGTCAAATCGAGTACAGATTAAATAAATCACCGCACCTTTTTGCACCAAAGCCAAAGGATTCAGCACATAAGTTTTTTCTTCGCCTGAATTGCTGCGTGATTGATAAATACATTCTAGTTGTTTGTCTTGGAGCAAGCCTTCATATATCGCCTGTTGTGCATTGCGGTCTACGACTGGTGGAATTAAAGGTTGTGTTGCAGGCACAATTCGCACACGATTAATCCATTGGCGGACATTGTTTTGGGTCGATAGACTGCGTCGTGCCAAATCAAACCATGGGTTCATTTCTTCAATCAAACTTGGCGGCAGCAGATGTTTTAAATGTTCCTCGACCATCATAAACGTTACCGCTTGAGAGCTGGTCATGTGCGGTAAACTTTGAATCGGTGCATCTGAACGCCAGCGCCAACCTTGTGGTACGGTACCATTACTTTCAATTGGAAAGCGCTGAGAAATTTGATTTAAGTCACGTTGAATCGTACGCAAACTAATGTCGATACCTTCACGTTGCAGGACATCGTGTAATTCACGTGTGCCCATCCATTTACCTGTAGAAAGGCGCGATAAAATTTGCCATTGGCGATATAAACTATTCGATGTTTCTTTTTCTTGTATAGACATATTCAATATTTACTAGGTCAATTCATACGGATGAAAACTTGTTCTTCCACACAATAAGAAAACTCGGAATGATTAGCAAGTTTTTTACTGAAAAAGGGCAAAATATAACCGCAGATTTTGCAGTAAATATCACAAAATTTGGACGGGCAAAGTTAATCAAATAATAGAAGTGAATCAGAAACTATGACCTCAAGCCATACTTGGATCAATTAGAAAAGCAAGATTGAATAGTTGTGTTTAAGTGAAAACCCGTCATTGTTTTGTATGGTAGATACAGGTTTATGTAAATAAAAGCGGTCTGAGTGGATGAGTGCTGTAGGTTAATTGGGCAAGGCGATTGAGGTGCTTTATCGCGATGAATTATCAACAGACCTTAGAGTTAGGAGGATGAAACAACCGTGAATTTATCTAGCAGTGATGCGCGAGAAATTTTTTGGTTAGCCCGTTATTTAACCCGTATTCAATATGTATGTCAGCAATTTCCATTTAAACAAAATGATGCTGCTTTGACTTATGCACATGCCTTTTGTTTGCCTGCATTTGATGCAGCTTCTTTAAATGAATTGATTTTAAACGAAGAACAGCCTGCTTCATTTGCGATGCAGTTTGAGCAAACACGGACAAAAATTCAAAACTTGGCACAGGTGTTTTCTAAAGCTACTTATGTTGAATTACAGCAATGTATTCAAAATGCGTGCGATAACGCGAGTTATATTTGTGATGTGGTACAAGACTGCGAAGCACTATTAGATGCAGAACCACAGCAGATATATTTATTTTTCCAATTGGGGCAAAAAATTGAACAATTAGACCGACAAATTCGGTTAAAACAATCGACTGAAAAGACTTTGTCGCAATTGGAAATGATTGTGCAATGCCTAAAAGATTTAGGTTGGACGTCGTTTGTAGACGCATGGCAACAGCTGAAACAGCAACCCGATACCATGCATTTTTATCACTTTAGTGATCATATTCAGCACTTACTTTCGGTGGATTAAGCAGAACTTGTCATGTCAAATTAATCGACAACAATATTATTTTAAGCTCTGTGTAGTTAAAAAAATAGTGGAAGCCGAAGCTCCCATTATGTCTTAACTTATTACTGGCTTTGAACAGCTATCAAATTCAATAGCTTTGACTCGTGCAGTACTTTCGGCTCGGTTACTTAGTCGCGTTCAACCGCAAGTGCAACACCCATACCACCGCCGACGCAAAGCGTTGCGATGCCTTTTTTTGCATCACGGCGTTGCATTTCGTGTAGTAACGTCACAAGGATACGGCAACCAGAAGCACCAATCGGGTGACCGAGGGCAATTGCACCGCCATTCACGTTTACTTTATCTAAGTCTAAGCCTAGTTCTTTGGCAACGCCTAAAGCCTGAGCGGCAAAGGCTTCGTTAGCTTCAATCAAATCAACTTGATCTAAGCTCCAGCCTGCTTTATTCAGGGTTTTCTTTACCGCTTCAACAGGGCCAAGACCCATAATTTCAGGCTCAATACCCGACATTGCATAGGCTTTAATACGTGCTAAAGGTTGTAGACCTAAGGCTGCAGCTTTGTCTGCACTCATCATCAACACTGCTGCTGCACCATCGTTAATACCAGAAGCATTGCCTGCGGTTACGCTGCCATCTTTTTTGAACGCAGGGCGTAATTTATTCAGGCTTTCAAGGGTAGTATTGGCTTTGATGTATTCATCTTCAGCAAATACAATTGGGTCGCCTTTACGCTGTAGAATGCTTACAGCCGCAATTTCATCTTTAAATTTACCAGCCGCTTGTGCTGCAGCCGCGCGTTGTTGTGAAGTCAGTGCCAATTGGTCTTGTTCTTCACGGTTTAAACCAAGTTTTTCTACAATATTTTCTGCAGTAATACCCATGTGATATTGGTTATAGGCATCGGTTAAACCATCAGCCACCATGCTGTCGATCAACTGGGCATTCCCCATTTTTTGACAGTTTCGCAATTGCATATAGTGTGCGCTTTGTGACATTGATTCTTGACCACCAGCAACCACAATTTCTGCTTCATCACACTGAATCGCTTGTGCAGCCAAATGTACGGCACGTAAACCTGAACCACACACCACGTTAAGCGTTGATGCAGGTACTTGCACAGGAATACCTGCAGCAATTGCGGCTTGGCGTGCAGGGTTTTGTCCTACACCTGTAGTGAGTACGTTGCCCATAATCACCTGATCGACTTGTTCAGGCTGTACTTTGGCACTGTCTAATACCGCACGAATTGCTGTTTGCCCCAATTGTGGTGCAGATAAAGAAGCGAGGCTACCTAAAAAGCTACCAATTGCAGTACGTTTTGCAGCAACAATGACAACATCTTTCATTTTATATCCTTAAATCTTATGTTCACGTTTCTGTGGATGCACATGATATATAGCATGTGCATTACTGATGTTATATGACTGATTAAAATAAATTTACCAAAACATAGCGACCTGGTGCTGCTTCTATTGTTGGATATTGTGCATTACCTAAGGCACGGGCAGGGAATTGTTGGCCTGCATACGGTGTAACCCAAGCCTGCCAGCGTAGCCACCAAGACTCAGGATGATACTCTGCACCATCTAGCCATTGCTTGGTATTTTCAAACTTGGCAGAGTTGGTATAGCAGCCGTATTTATTACGACTTGGCGGATTCACAATGCCTGCCACGTGTCCAGATTCACCAAGTACCAGTGTAGATTCACCGCCTAAGTAATCTGCACCACGGAAGCTTGTATCCCAAAGTGCGATATGATCTTCCTGCGTTGCAATAAAGAAGCTTGGTGTTTTGACACGAGAAAGGTTGAGTCCAACACCGTTTACTTTCACTGCGTTTGGTGAAATCAATTCATTATTCAAATACAAATTACGCAATAAGAAATTATGAATTTTGGCAGGAATATTGGTGCCGTCGCTGTTCCAATACAAAATATCGAAATCTGAAGGCTCTTTGCCTTTTAAATAGTTCTCGATGTAGTAGTTCCAGTACAGGGTATTTTCACGTAACAAACTGAACGTAACTGCCAATTGGCGACCATCAAAATAACCGAATTGATTATTTAAGGTTTCTAAACCATTAATCACAGGTTCATTAATAAATACGCCTAAGCTGCCTGGGTTTTCAAAGTCGATAATGGTTGCCATATACGTGGCAGATTTCACATGACTTTTCAGGCGTTTTGCCACGTAATAAGCCTGCGTTGCAGCAAGTAAAGTACCACCAATACAATAGCCGATACAGTTGGCTTCTTTTTCTCCTGTAATTTCTTCAATAACACGCAAAGCTTCAACCGCACCTGCGGTGATCAGATCAGCGAAAGTGAGTTCTTTTTGTTCAGCATTTGGGTTACGCCAAGACATTAAAAAGACCGTATGACCTTGCTGACGTAACCAGTTCACCAATGAGTTTTGTTCGCGTAAATCCAGCACATAATATTTATTAATAAATGGCGGCACGATTAGAATCGGGGTTTGATATACATTTTCTGTCGTTGCTTCATATTGCAACAACTGGAAAATTTCATTTTCAAAGACCACTGCGCCTGGTGTATAGGCTAAATCTTTACCCAAGCTAAAAGAGTCACTATTGACTATGCGAATAGATAAATATTTTCCGCTATTGACCACATCATCATGGAAAATTTGCATACCACGGACAAGGTTTTCGCCTTGTTCGGTAATGGTTTGCTGAATCACTTCAGGGTTAGTCCAAAGAAAATTGCTTGGTGATAAAGCATTAATCATTTGACGGGTAAAAAAGTGAATGCGGTAACGCACTTTGTCTGGAATGCCTTCTACGACATCCACCATATTTTGTACCAGTTGGCTAAACAGCAAATAAGACTGCGATAACAGGTCAAAATTGGGTTGTTCTTGCCATAATGGGCTGTTAAAACGACGATCACCACTTTCAGGTTGAATGAATGGTTCGATGTCTTTTGCCACACTGCGCATCATCACATTTTGGTAGATTTGCATTTGACCTTGCCACCAGCTCCATTGCATTTCCATCAAGCGTGCTGGATTTTTAGACAAAGCTTCAAAGAACATAGACATATCTTCTTTGTTGAGCTGTGTTAAGGCGTCATTAATAGGGCTTTGCCCATAATAAAATTCTTGTAGTTTTTTCCAGATATCATCGTGGCTAGAGAAAAATTGTAATATATTTTCTTTGAATTGAAATGAGTTCTGTTTCATTTCATCGCTCCATAGCACATGGCTTTTAGCAATCAAATTGAGTGCAAGGCTGAAACTAAAACGGGGAAATTTTCACACTTCCCCGTAACATTCGTCCTGATAACGCATGGTTTTCAGAGCAGTGTTTATTTATTATTTGGCATTGAATCGCTGACTAACTTTTCAAATTCTGCTTTGACTTCTGAAGTCAGTGTTGCTAATTTTTTGCCATCTTCAATCATTTGCTGACTGAGTTTGTTCATAGTTTCTAATTGCTTGGTGGTGCAGTTCACCATGCTTTGCATGTCTTTCACTTCGCTATTGGCAAACATTTGTGCTAAACCAATGTTGGCATAGTTGCGTGCTGCTTCTAATTGTAGGTTGGTTAAGTTAGCAAAATTTTTTGCAACTATACTGTTGAATTTGGTGTACGGTTCAAACACGTTTTTGTATTGAGCATTCATGTTTGAAAATAAGTCGCCGTATAGCATGGGTGTCACTCCAGTAAATAAACTTGTAGATTAAAATGAGGTGTTACACGCTTAGTGCATGTATAAGCCGCCGTTGATTGATAAGGTTTCGCCTGTTACGTATGCAGCATGATCACTCACTAAATACATAACTGCTGCCGCAATTTCGGTAGGGGCGGCAAGACGTTGCAGAGGAATTTGTGCTTCAATGCTTTTAATTACTTCTTCGCGCATGGCTGTGACCATCGGGGTTGCGGTATAACCTGGTGCAACGACGTTCACGCAGATATTTGAACGTGCGCCTTCTTGCGCCAAAGCTTTGCTAAAGCCGATGATGCCTGCCTTAGTTGCAGAGTAGTTGGCTTGACCAAATTGACCTTTTAAACCGTTCACCGAACTAATGTTCACAATGCGACCAGACTTTTGTTCTAACATTTTGTTAAATACAGGCTGAGTCACGGTAAAAAGTGTTTTTAAGTTGGTTTCAATCACTTCAGACCACTGCGTATAGCTCATTTTTTTGAAAGTTGCATCGCGGGTAATACCAGCATTGTTGACCAACACATCTACACGACCTTCAGCATCAATTGCTTCTTGAATGGCTGCTGTAGCCGCTTCATGCTCATTTAAGTTGGTTAAAACAAAGCGCACATCACTTTCTGTAAAGCCTTCGTCTTTAAGCCATTGCTTTTCGCGATCTTCTTCTCTTGGTACAACCGTTGCAATAATTTTATAGCCTGCTGTAACCAGTTGACGGCAAATCTCACTGCCAATACCACCTAATGCACCCGTCACTAAAGCTACTTTTTGTTCAGACATATTCTTTTCCTAAGCAGAATAAGGTTATAAAAATTAAGGAGTTTTTCCTCTTTATTCTTGTTTAGAAATTAAGCGTTTTATATTTCAAAGAGGCTGCAGTTTGATGATGCTTTGAAGTCAAAAGTAAACAAATATTGGTAATAGATTATTTTCTTATCATGTGGATGCTTTTATAAATGGCTTAAATAGTCGTGAAGTCATTGATTCATCGTAGCGCGCAGCACAAACTTCTGAGAACTGGTGAAATGTGATTAATCCATGAATTTGAAGCGATGTGGCAGTTTAAAGACAGTGCGCGAGCATATTGTTTTTTCTTGAGATTTTGAGTGTGATTTTCAGCTAAATATTTGGATGACTGTAAAGCGCTAAATGCAAATGTGGGTGACCACAAATTTTTATCAATATGAATGGAAATAAAGTGAATTTAAGAAAATAAAAAGCGAAAAGAAAAATATAAGAAAGAAAAAGAGAATGGCTTAGACGATTGCATGCAGCAAAACTGCTACATGCAACAGATCGAAAAAAGAAAGTTAAATGCTGGTTGCCTTGCGCTGTGGGCGAGGGCTTAAACGACACAACAACTCATAGCCAATCGTACCATTGGCTGTGGCAACATCATCCACCAAACGGTGTTTGCCCCATAGTTCAACTTGTGTGCCTAATTCAACGTCTAAACCTGTGACATCAATGGCAATCATATCCATAGACACACGACCAAGCACAGGCGTTAATTTTGCACCAATCGCAACAAAATTTGGCTGAACAAATGTACGTGGATAACCATCGCCATAGCCAATTGAAACAATCGCAATTTGCATGGCTTGTTCTGCAGTAAAGGTTGAACCGTAGCCGACGTGTTCGCCTGCATCAATTTCATTTAGTGCGATCACTTCTGCGCTTAAAGTCATCACAGGCTTTAAGTCGAGTGTATGAACATTATGTGCGGCAAAAGGCGTTGCACCGTAAAGCATAATGCCTGGGCGTACATAATCAAAATGCAATTCGGGATAACGATAGATTGCAGCAGAGTTGCAGCAAGAAGCAAGAATAGGGCTGCAATTGTCTTTGACATGCAAAAATTGTGCGACTTGTTGATCATTCAAAGCATGGTCGCCATCGGCATTGGCAAAATGCATGGTCAACACACAGGTAAAACCTTCGGCTTTGAGCATGTGAATCACATCAATAATTTCAGGAATTTTAAAACCTAAACGATTCATGCCGCTGTTGAGTTTGACCCAGACTTTTAAGCCTTGTGCGATATAATCAGCTTTATGTTGTAGTAGCCAATCGAGCTGTGCTTGATGATGCACTACACATTCCAATTTGTGTGCCAACACACTTTGCATTTCATCGGCAGAAAAAACACCTTCAATCAGGGTGATGGGCTGCGTATATCCCAATTCACGAATTTCTAAGGCTTCTTCAACGCAAGCGACACCAAAGGCATCGCTGTCTTTTAAAGCTGCTAAGCAGTCTTTTACACCATGTCCGTAAGCATTGGCCTTGACCATGCTAACAATTTTTGCTGTTGGGGCAAGTTGTTTGACACGGTTTAAATTATATTGCAGTGCCTGACTGTCAATATAAACTGTTGCTTGGCGCACCCTAAATACTCCTTGGGAATGACAATTGGTAATTTGTGTTAGATACACTGTGGAGTGATAAATAAATACTAAAAATAGTTCTATTTAAAAATATTCACTATTGTAGACCTATCAACCTCAAATAGACATGAACATTTAAGTTTTTGATCATAAATTAATTTAAGATCGAAAAATCTATTAGGTTATTGATTGCAAATAATTTGTAAAAGTTTCAGACTTTATTTTTCATATAAAACTATACGTTCTAAAAGCTATTATGGTGTTAGATGCTCTCACTCAGGAAATTCTAAACTGTACGAGTTATGGCAAGATTCAGATGATTGTGGAGAGTGGGTTTGTAATTTAAATGAACTCAAAGAGAGATTAAACAATGCATTTTAAACTTGGATATGTTGAATAAATAATGAAAATATTTTGTTATCTGGGATGGAGTACTTTATTTTTTTGTCAGTCAGTTATGGCTTGTATGCCACATTCACCCAATGACGTTTTTATTGCCCGTTACCAAGGTTCACTGGCAGTACAGGAGAGTTCAGACTTCATTTTTGAACTCAGTTCAGGTCAATTTATTTTTCGCTCAATACTAGATGAGGTTAAATATAAAAAGCCTACTCAATGGTACAGTGGATTTTCAGGTAAAAGTACAGCTAAAAACCAATTAATTATTGGTTTAGCTTATGCACTAGATGGTGCTAAACCCCAGCAATATCAAGTAGTTTCATTTGCAACATTAAACTGTAAGAATGACCAGCTTGTTTTATCTAAACCGATTGTCCCATTTTTAGCTTGGAATAAGCAGACCTCAAATTGTTCTACAGTCGATAGATCAGAGGTTGGGATTTTAGATGGTTTTATAGACTATGATCAGACACATTATTTGGCGCAACTTCAACAACAATATCCAACATGTGAACAACTCAATAAAGCATTTCCATCATTTGAAATGGAAGACAATAGTCAAAATTTAAATTTAGTCTCAAGTTGGAAACTATGGTGGGCAAAGTTAATAAGTCAGATTAAATTATGGTTTTAATAAAAAAGAGTAATGCAAGCATTACTCTTCATCATCATACTGAGCATAATACTCAGGAGATAAGTTACTAAAACGCGTGTATTGTCCTTCAAAGGCAAGACGTACCGTACCAATTGGGCCGTTACGCTGTTTACCAATAATAATTTCGGCAGTGCCAGCTTCTTTAGATTCTTTATTATAAACTTCGTCGCGGTAAATAAACATGATTAAGTCAGCATCCTGCTCAATCGCACCAGATTCACGCAAGTCTGACATTACAGGGCGTTTATTAGGTCGGTTCTCTAAGGAACGGTTCAGCTGCGACAAAGCAATCACAGGGCAGTTCATCTCTTTGGCTAAGGCTTTTAAACTACGTGAAATTTCTGAAATCTCGCCGACACGGTTATCGCCCATGCCTGGGACTTTCATTAACTGCAAGTAATCGACCATGATGCAGCCAATTTTACCGCCATGTTGTTTGGCAATGCGTCGTGCACGTGCACGTACTTCCGTAGGTGGTAGGGCAGATGAGTCATCAATATACAAATGCTTTTCTTGCAGTTGTAAAATCGTGCCTGTGACTTTTGACCATTCATCGCCACTGAGTTTGCCTGAACGTAAATTCCCCTGATGCACTTTGCCGTAAGCAGAAATCAAACGCATTGCAATTGAGTCTGCAGGCATTTCCATAGAGTAGACAAGGGCAGGCAAGTCATTGTTAAACAGAACACTTTCGACCAAATTCATGGCAAACGTGGTTTTACCCATAGATGGACGCGCAGCGACAATAATCAAATCACCCGCTTGCATGCCTGAGGTTTTATTATCTAACTCTACAAAGCCTGTGGTTAAACCTGTGATGTTACCTTCCATTTTAGAAAGTTCGTCAAGCTTGTCGAATACGTCGGCAACGACGCTCGATATGGCTTTTGGGCCTTGTGCTTTTGCATTGTTATTGTGTTGTTCGGCAATTTGGAAAATATTAGTTTCAGCCAAGTCTAAAATTTCACTCACGCTACGACCTTTGGTGTCATAGGCATTTTGTAAAATTTCAGAACTGACTTTAATCATGTTTCTGAGGGTCGAGAATTCTTTAATTTTCGTGGCATAGGTTTCTAGGTTATAAAAACTAGAAGGTGAGTCCGCCATGAGCTGCATTAAATACTCTTCACCGCCCGCAGCTTCAAGCAAATTTTGTTTAATCAGCCAGTCATTCACCAATACGGCATCATAAGGTGAGTTTTCCTTAGATAAAGAATCAATAGCACGGAAAATATATTTGTGGCGTGTCGCGTAAAAATCAGATTCTTGTAATACATCACCCACTTGTTCAAAAGATTCGGCCACAGTCATCAACGCAGCCAAAACAGCTTGTTCAATGGCTAAGTTATGCGGTGGGGTACGAAACTCTTTAAGCGGGCTGTTCTCATTTGGTTTTAGATCAGACTTTGCAGTATGTTGCTTTGCGCTAGCAGTCGCCTGTGACATATAAATCCCTGATTTTTAAAACAGTAAATGCTGAATAATGCACGGGGGATAGAATTTGAAACTCATATTCTTTCCACTTCCCGATGATACGCCCTCTAGAAAAAAAAGCGAGTAGATTTTGGCGAAGGAGAAGTCAAAGCGTGCAGGACTGTTTAGGAAATTTGTATAATTTGCATATTATAAAGATAAAAAAAGAGCATGCGATTAGGCATGCTCTTTCTTTTTGCAGAAAATTACTCAGATACGATAGTAACGAGAACTTCAGCAACAACATCATGGTGCAATTGGATTGCGATGTTGAATTCACCAGTGTGACGAAGCGCACCGTTTGGTAAACGAACTTCTGCACGGTCAACTTCAAGACCAGCATTCGTTAACGCGTCAGCGATGTCACGAGTACCGATAGAACCGAAAAGTTTACCTTCATCACCAGCTTTAGCGGTGATTACGATGTTAACTTCGTTCAATTGGTCAGCACGTGCTTGAGCAGCAGCTAAAATTTCAGCTTCTTGCTTCTCAAGTTCAGCACGACGAGCTTCAAATGCAGCAGTGTTTGCTTCAGTTGCAGCAACTGCTTTACCTTGAGGGATCAAGTAGTTACGGCCGTAACCAGCTTTAACTGAAACTTTATCGCCTAATTTACCAAGGTTCTTAATGCGTTGTAATAAGATAATATCCACAGCTCAACCTCACTTATGATTGTCAGTGTAAGGGATCAACGCTAAGTAGCGAGCTTGTTTAATAGCAAGCGCTAATTGACGTTGGTAACGAGCTTTAGTACCTGTAATACGGCTAGGAACAATCTTGCCATTTTCAGTGATGTACTGTTTTAGTGTATCGATATCTTTGTAGTCGATGTACGTAACGTTCTCAGCTGTAAAGCGGCAGAACTTGCGACGACGGTAAAAACGTGCCATTGATGTTCTCCTTAAGCTTCAGCAGAGTCTTGGTTAGCGTGTTGTGCTTCTTCACGTTGAGCTTTACGCGCACGTTTTTCTTCAGCACTCTTAGCCAATAATGACTCTTCAGTGATAGCGTTTTCACGACGGATGATCAAGCTACGAAGGATCGCGTCGTTATAACGGAACAATTCTTCTAACTCGTCAAGCGTAGTTTGACCACATTCAACGTTCATAAGAATGTAGTGCGCTTTGTGAATTTTGTTAATTGGGTAAGCCAATTGACGACGGCCCCAATCTTCTAAACGGTGAATTTGACCTTCAGCTTCTTTGATGTGAGTTAGGTAACGTTCTACCATACCCACAACTTGATCGCTTTGGTCTGGGTGTACCAAAAGTACGATTTCGTAGTGACGCATTGTCAGCTCCTTACGGTTTATGCAGCCCCTGACTAAATTGAGCCAGAAGCAAGGAGTCACAACCGAAGTTGTGTCGCAAAATTGCGAAGCGTGAATTTTAGAGCTTTTACCAAGTAAATTCAAGGCTTGGTCTAAGAAAAGATCGGCTTGGGTAAAAAGGGAATGTAATATTTTGCATCTATGATTGGAATTTAAATTTTATGCTTTGTATTTGTATGTCACTAACTTTTAGAGTGTTTAATGCAAAAATTATTAAGGACGAATAATTCAAAGACAGATAAATTGTTATTATTTAAATATTGAAGTGTGGAGAGGGTAGGCACTCCATTAAAAGATAGAGCTAAACTCTATCTTTTAAAAAAGTATGATTTGCGTGCTTGGTGCGGTTGCTGTAAAGCTAAAACATAAACTCACAACAGTAATTAAAATAACCGAAAATAGGAAAAAGCGTTTTGCCCATAATTGATCATTTACTGCTTTGAAGCCAATGACGCCAATATAGAACCAATAAATACAAAGTGCATTCAAAATAACCAGATATAGCCAGTTTGCATAACCAAATACAAACAGTCCATTCATGGCAACGGTAAATAACACCACATAAATTAGTGATTCAATTTTCGTTCGTAAAATTGAACGAGCAACTGGCAAAATTGGAATCCCCGCATTTTTGTAATCATCAAAACGGTAAATTGCAATCGCCCAAGAGTGGGGCATTTGCCAAAGTGCATAACCTAAAAAGATAAGTAGTGCAGCTAAGTCAAATTGATTTGCAACAGCGGTATAACCAATGACAGGTGGGCTTGCGCCTGAAATACTGCCAATAATGGTTTGATGAATTGTTGTGCGTTTGGTCCATAGACTGTAAAAGCCGACATAAACCACGAAACCAATCAGTGCAAAAAGAAAAGCGTATGCGTTAACTCCAAACCATAAAATGCTAAAACCAATTATGCCCAATACCACTGAATAAATCAGCGCAATAGGAACAGAAACAGTTTTTTTCACTAAAGCACGGTTTTGTGTGCGTTGCATTTTTTGGTCGATGTCTTGGTCAATAATATTGTTGACCACACATCCTGAGGCGACAACAAGCGTTGTACCAAGCAGAGTAAGCAGTAGGAGAAGGAAATCTACAGAACCTTGGGCAGCTACAAAGTAGCCACCCAAAGTGGTAATAAAATTACCAAAGAGAATTCCTGGCTTTGTCAGGAATAAATACTTTTTCAGCATGACAACCAGTTTAGATCATCATGTTGTAGTGTAGGTAGTTCATGATCCATACAGAACCAACCAAAAGGATGGCAATGGTCAGAATGGTATACACGAATGCAATCACGTTCCAACGTTGCTCTGAAGAAGAATTCATATGCAAGAAATAAATTAATTGAATAAGAATCTGAGCAACTGCTGTAATCGAAATAACAGTAATCAAAATACCACGGCCAAAACCACCTGCCATAACCATACCAAAAGGAATAATGGTAAGGATAACAGAAAGGATAAAGCCAATCGTATATTGCTTAGTGTTACCGTGTGATGCACCAGCAGAGTTGTGATCGTGACTCATTAGAGAACTCCCATCAAGTAAACTACGCTGAATACACAGATCCAAACGATGTCAAGGAAGTGCCAGAACAAGCTTAGGCAAGCTAAACGACGCATGTTCGGAATAGTCAAACCATATTTCTTGATTTGAACCATTAACACGATCATCCAAACTAAACCTGAAGTTACGTGAATACCGTGCGTACCAACCAAAGTAAAGAACGCAGATAAGAACGCACTCGCACTTGGACCATGTCCAGCGTGAACTAAATGGTTGAACTCATAAAGTTCCATACCAATAAAGATCGCACCGAAAACCCAAGTCACGCCTAACCAAGTTAGAACTTTAGCAACATCTTTCTTGTAAGCAGCTAAAACGGCAAAACCGAAAGTTACAGAAGAAATCAACAGGGCAAAAGTTTCTGTTAAAACGAAGCCTAATGACTCGCCAAACAAATCTTTAGCTGTTGGAGTGCCTACTGGAACGTGGCTACTTAATACAGCGAACGCGATGAAAAGTGTACCAAAAATTACAAGGTCACTCATCAAGTAGGTCCAGAAACCAAAGACGGTGATGTCTGTATCATCGTGGTGATGATCATCATGTCCGTGGTTGTCGTGATGAAGTACTTCAGCCATGTCTTAGTCCTTCTTCAAGTGTTTTTCAAGGATCGCATAGCGTTCGTTTTCAATACGCTCAACTTCAGCAGCAGGAACATAGTAGTCCACTTTCTTCGTGAAAGAACTCACGATGAAGCTGATGATTGCCGCAATGAACGTAACGATTGCTAGCCACCAAATATGCCAGATTAATGCGAAGCCCATAGTTGTAATAAACATTGCAATTATGAAGCCAGCTGCACGGTTAGTTGGCATATGGACATCTTCATACTTAGTTGGACGAGCGTATGCAACACCATTTTCTTTGTCAGTCCAGAAAGTATCAATACCATTGATCTTTGGAAGGTGAGCAAAGTTATAGAACGGTGCTGGAGAAGAAGTAGCCCACTCAAGCGTACGGCCATCCCATGGATCTCCAGTAAGGTCTAAGCGTTGGTTGCGTTGTAGGAAGCCAACCACAATCTGCATAACGAAGCAGAATAGACCAATAGCAATTAACACAGAACCGAAGAACGCAATTGCCAAGTATGGATCCCATTCTGGGTTGTCATATGTATTCAAACGACGAGTCATACCCATGAAACCAAGGATATAAAGTGGCATGAATGCAAAGTAGAAACCGAAGAACCAGAACCAGAATGCTGCTTTACCCCAAGTTTCATTGAGTCTCCAACCAAACATTTTTGGCCAGTAGTAAATGATACCTGCGAACATCGCGAATACTACACCACCAATAATTACGTTATGGAAGTGAGCAATTAGGAATAAAGAGTTGTGTACAAGGAAGTCCGCTGGTGGAACTGCCATTAATACACCTGTTAAACCACCGATACCAAAAGTCACAAGGAAGCCAAGTGTCCAAAGCATTGGGGTAGTGTAGGTAATACGACCCTTGTACATGGTGAATAACCAAGAGAAGATTTTCACACCAGTAGGAATCGCAATAATCATGGTCATGATACCGAAGAACGCGTTAACGTTGGCACCTGCACCCATGGTAAAGAAGTGGTGAACCCATACAACAAGTGATAACACACCAATTGCAACAGTTGCGTACACCATTGATTTGTAACCGAACAATGTTTTGCGAGCAAAAGTCGCAGTTACTTCTGAGTAAATACCAAATGCTGGTAATACTAAGATATAAACTTCTGGGTGACCCCATGTCCAAATCAAGTTTACATACAACATTGGGCTACCACCCATGTCGTTCGTAAAGAAGTGGAAACCGAAGTAACGGTCAAGCGTTAACATTGCAATTGTCGCAGTTAAAACTGGGAATGTTGCAATGATAAGTACCGCAGTAACTAATGTTGTCCAAGTGAAAACAGGCATGTCCATAAGTTTCATGCCAGGCGCACGCATTTTGATGATGGTAACGAAGAAGTTAACACCAGTAAGAAGCGTACCTAGACCAGAAACCTGAAGTGCCCAAATATAGTAGTCAACACCAACACCTGGAGAATATTCGATACCAGATAGAGGAGGATAAGCCATCCAACCTGTAGCAGCGAATTCACCTAATGCAAGTGAAACCATCATTAAACCTGCAGCACCAGCGAATAACCAGAAGCTTAAAGAGTTTAATAACGGGAAGGCTACGTCACGAGCACCAATCTGTAATGGTACAGAGATGTTCATTAAGCCAACAACAAGACCCATTGCCACGAAGAAGATCATGATCACACCGTGTGCGGTGAAAATCTGGTCATAGTGTTCTGGGTGTAAATAGCCTTCACCACCACCTTTCGCAAGGAACTGTTGAAGACGCATCATGATCGCATCTGCGAAGCCACGAAGTAACATGACTACAGATACAAAGATATACATGATACCAATTTTTTTATGGTCTACAGATGTGAACCATTCGTTCCACAAGTAGCCCCATTTTTTGAAGTAGGTAATACCAGCAATCGCTGCAAGACCACCTAAGATCATCGCTGCAACAGTTACCAATACGATTGGATCGTAAGGAATTGCATCTGGACCTAACTTACCTAATAAGCTCATGTCTTATTCCCCTTGAGAAGCAGTCGCATGTTCAACTGCTACATGAGTTTCAGAAGCAGGCGCTTCACCAGCCACTACAGGAGCTGAATGGTCAGCACCATGGTAGTTACTCATATAGTTATTGATCACTGATTCAAACAAGCCTTGCTCAACAGAAGAGTAATAAGTCACAGGATGTGGCTGAGTCTTATATGGACCTTCTTTTAAAGCCGTTGCAGCAAGTTTTTTCTCTAATTCAGTTTTGGCGTTACGAACCATTGCATCAATTTGTTTCTGTGAACGGTTACCGTCACGTAAAGAAGCAAATTCAGCTTGATCTAAAACTGTTTTTTGAACAGCTTGAGGATTGATAGTCGTACCTTGACCTGCTTTAACAGCTGTTACCCATTGCTCAAAATCAGCTTGAGTTACAGAGTGAGCTTTAAAGCGCATTTGCGAGAAACCATAACCTGAGTAGTTAGATGAGAAACCACGGAATTCGCCCGTGTTGTCTGCTAAAACGTTCAAGTGAGTTTGCATACCCGCCATTGCATAAATCTGACCAGATAATGCAGGGATAAAGAACGAGTTCATTGTGAAGTTAGATGTTAAACGTAAGCTTACAGGCGTTTGCTCTGGGAAGCGTAATTCGTTAACAGTAGCAATGTTCTGTTCTGGGTAGATGAAGATCCATTTAAATTGTTCAGCAATAACTTGAACAGTTAAAGGAGCTTTTTCGGATTCTAGCGGACGGTAAGGGTCGTACTTGTGGGAACCCCACCAAGTTAACCAAGCTAAAATACAAATAATAATAACAGGTATACCCCATACTACAATTTCAATTGCAGTAGAGTGTGACCATGTTGGTTGATAGTCTGCGTCTTTATTCGATGCGCGATATTTCCAACCGAACCACAATGCCATAATTGCAGATGGAATAACCACCAATAGCATTAGGTAAATCGCAGTCATCATCAGGTTACTTTGACCTGCTGCAACTGGACCTTTTGAGTTCAGAAGTACTAAATCACCGCCACACCCAGTTAAGAGTGCAGCCATCGTAGATAAAGACAATACAGCTAAAATCGTTTGTCTCATTTTACAACCTCGGTGAAGAGTCCCATTCCCTAATTTAATATGGGATAGCGATTAAAGTGTCGCATGATTAAAAAGACATCAAAAAAGATGAAAAAGTCTTCTTAATCATCGGACACCGCTACGTTGTAGGGCATTATGCCTGATATCGACAAACTAAGCTACACATAAAGCGGCTTTAAGTGGAGGGAATAAAAACCAATTTTTATACTCGGAATTATTTGTGTTAATTTTAATTTATTTATATTTATCAATATTATAAGAAAAAAGGGATGATCAATCATCCCTGAATAAATAAAATCAAATTATTGCTTTACGACTTTGGTTTTGGCGAGTTTATCGTGCAAAGCCTGTCGTTTTGCACCAAATGCAAAGCCATAATCTAAAATTGTGATGAAGGGCATAAACATCATATTCAAAATAATGAAAATGATAGAGCGAATAGTAAACACACGCATTAGGCTGACTTTTTCATCGGTTTCAGCATCGACAATCTTAATTTTAGTCAGACGTTTGCCAATACTTTGTCCAGTTTTAGCCAGCAGGAAGGCTTGTATGCCCAGCATAATCAATAAATAAATTGCCACCGCTTGCCAAGCTTGCATTGGAATGAGCTGAAAGAGTTCAGTTTGCAATTGCATGGCTTGATCAGACGTTGTCGCTGCCTGCATTTTTTGTTGTAAACCAGACAATTGTTCAAACTGGTCCGCATTTAAGAAAAAAGAGGGAAGTGCTGCTGCAGGCAACCATAACAACATGTCTATAATTTTGGCTAAAGCACGTTGGTTAATGCTCGCCAATTCATTTTTTGTTGCCTGTGTTCTTGAATTTGATGATGCTGAGCTTGGTCGTGATGTGTTTGTAGCCGTGTAATCTGTATTTTGAAAAGGTGAATGTTCAGGGGCAGGTGGTGTGCTGACGTAGCCTTGTGGTTCATATACAAGTTTACCTTGGGTGAGTTCACCTAAAGCTTTCCATTCGCTCATGCCTTGGTGCCAAGCCAAATCTGTCAGCAACACTTGTTGGCTGGCGAGCATTTGGTTGAGCTGCTCTAAGGTGTATGGCCCAGCTTGTTGATTATTTCGTGCCAAGTAAATTTGCATAAATATAAAATCTCAAAAAATGAATTTGAAAAAAAACCCACGCAGGTGCATGGGTTTTCTTTTAACACGTTTTACTACGCTTGTTGAGCTTTTTCTTCAGAAAGGAAGAACCAAGTGTCTAAAACTGAGTCTGGGTTTAAAGATACAGATTCAATACCTTGTTCCATTAACCAACGTGCAAGGTCAGGGTGATCTGAAGGGCCTTGACCACAGATACCGACATATTTACCTGCTTTACGGCATGCGTGAATTGCCATAGAAAGTAATGCTTTCACTGCAGGGTCACGTTCATCGAACAGGTGAGAAACAATGCCTGAGTCACGGTCTAAACCAAGTGTTAACTGAGTTAAGTCATTTGAGCCGATAGAGAAACCATCGAAGTGCTCAAGGAATTGTTCAGCCAACAATGCGTTGGTTGGTAATTCACACATCATGATCACTTTCAGACCATTTTCACCACGTTTTAAACCATTCAGCGCAAGCAATTCGATCACACGTTTTGCTTCAGCAACGGTACGTACAAATGGAATCATAATTTGTACGTTGGTTAAGCCCATTTCGTCACGTACTTTTTTCAAGGCACGACATTCAAGCTCGAAGCAGTCACGGAAATTGTCAGACACATAACGACTTGCACCACGGAAGCCCAACATTGGGTTTTCTTCTTCTGGCTCATATAACTTACCACCAATTAAGTTTGCGTATTCGTTTGATTTGAAGTCAGACATACGCACAATCACTGGTTTGTCAGCGAATGCAGCAGCAAGGGTAGAAATACCTTCAACCAATTTTTCTACATAGAATTCGATTGGCGATGAATAGCCCGCAGTACGCGCCATAACTGCTGCACGTGTTTCACGTGGTAAGCTGTCAATATTAAGCAATGCTTTAGGATGCACACCAATCATACGGTTGATGATGAATTCTAAACGTGCAAGACCAATCCCTTCGTTTGGAATTTGAGCAAAGTCAAATGCGCGGTCTGGGTTACCAACGTTCATCATGATTTTGAACGGAAGTTTAGGCATAGATTCGATTGAGTTCTTTTGAACTTCAAAATCTAAAGCACCTTCATAAATGAAACCTGTGTCGCCTTCGGCGCAAGAAACTGTAACTTCCTGACCATCAGTCAAAACTTCAGTTGCATTACCACAACCTACAATTGCAGGTACGCCTAATTCACGGGCAATAATTGCAGCGTGACAAGTACGACCACCGCGGTTAGTGACAATTGCAGCAGCACGTTTCATCACTGGTTCCCAGTCTGGATCAGTCATGTCTGAAACAAGAACGTCACCTTCCTGAACTTTGTCCATTTCTTTAATAGACGTTACAACGCGGACTCTACCAGAACCGATACGCTGACCAATTGAACGACCTTCACAAATGACCGTACCTTTTTGTTTCAATAGGTAGCGTTCCATAGTACCGACGTTTTCACGGCTTTTTACAGTTTCAGGACGTGCTTGAACGATGTAGATTTGACCGTCATCACCATCTTTTGCCCATTCAATATCCATAGGCGCTTGATAATGTTCTTCAATAATTAACGCTTGTTTCGCTAATTCTTGTAGTTCGTGATCATTTAAAGAGAACTGTTGGCGATCTTGTTTTTCAACATCGACCACAACTACAGATTTACCAGCCGCGCCTTCTTCACCATAAATCATTTTTTGGTGTTTAGAGCCAAGGTTACGACGTAAAACTGAGTGTTTGCCTGCTTTTAATAAAGGCTTAGAAATATAGAATTCATCTGGGTTAACTGCACCCTGAACCACCATTTCACCCAAACCATAAGAAGCAGTAATGAATACAGCATCACGGAAACCAGATTCTGTATCTAGGGTAAACATTACACCAGCAGCGCCAGTTTCTGAACGTACCATACGTTGTACGCCTGCGGACAAAGCAACGACATCGTGGTCAAAGTTTTGGTGTACACGGTAAGAAATCGCGCGGTCGTTGTACAAAGATGCAAAAACTTCTTTAATGGCAATTAATACGTTGTCAATGCCACGGATGTTTAGGAATGTTTCTTGCTGACCTGCGAAAGATGCGTCTGGTAGATCTTCTGCAGTTGCAGATGAACGAACGGCAACCGCGATGTTTGGGTTGCCGTTAGAGAGTGCTTCAAAAGCAACTCGGATTTCTTGTTCTAGTGATGCAGTAAGCGGAGTGTCGACAATCCATTGACGAATTTTTGCACCAGTTTCAGCAAGCGCATTCACGTCATCTACATTGAGTGTTTTTAGCTCTGCTTGAATTTTAGCGTTTAGGCCACTTTGCTCGAGAAATTCACGATAAGCAGCAGCTGTTGTTGCAAAGCCACCTGGTACCGATACACCAGCATTAGATAAGTGGCTGATCATTTCGCCCAAAGATGAGTTTTTCCCACCCACGAGCTCAACATCGTGTTTCCCTAATTTTTCCAGACCAATTACGCGCGCTTCCAAAGTTGTTACTCCACTTTTGCAGTATTAATCACTATCTTGTCATGAAATTATAATAAATCTACTTAGCAATTTGGTTTTACTAAGCGACAGTCATGTAAGATCGGTTTACTATAAAGATTATATAGCACTAAGACAAATGTTTAAGGAGAATTTTAATGTCAGATGGTAAACAAATTAAGCGGAGTGTTTTTTTTATTTCCGATGGAACTGCAATTACGGCTGAAACCCTTGGACATTCACTCTTAGCGCAATTTCCAAATGTGGACTTTGATATTCATATTCATCCTTATATTACGTCTGAAGAAGCGGCTATGAATGTGGTGGCAGAGATTAATGCCCGAGCACAAATTGATGGTCAATTACCTTTGGTGTTTGATACCTTGGTTGACCAATATGTGCGTGACATTATCAACACTGCCAAAGCAATTAATTTAGATGTATTTGAAGGCTTAATTAGTAAGCTTTCTGAAGAGTTAGGAACACCACCAACCACTTTGGTCGGGCAGACGCATGCCGTAACAGATTCTGAATCTTACAAGGCACGTATTGATGCGGTGCATTTTGCCTTAGATAACGATGATGGCGCACGTACACGCCATTACGACAAGGCCGATCTGATTCTGATTGGGGTGTCGCGTTCGGGTAAAACGCCAACTTCCATCTACCTTTCTTTACAGTTCGGGATTCGTGTGGCGAACTATCCATTGACTGAAGAAGACCTCGATGACAACCGTTTGCCAGCCGTATTAAAGCCGCATAAACATAAGTTATTTGGCTTGATGATTGATGCTGAACGCCTTGTGGCAATTCGTACTGAACGTAAAGCCAATAGCCGTTATGCAAGTTTTAATCAATGCCAAATGGAATTGCGTGCGATTGAAGGTATTTATATTTCAGAAGGGATTAAATATTTAAATGTTTCAGAAATGTCGATTGAAGAAATTTCAACACGTGTTTTACAAATGACAGGTTTAAAACGTCGTATTGGTTAATGAAACTATATGTATTAAAAGAGCCAAAATTTTATTTTGGCTCTTTTTTATTGGATTTAAATAGAATAAAAATCAAGCTACTATTTATTTAAATGATAATGCTTTTAGTGTGACTTAAAATGTAGTGATAATGGTATCAATTGGATGTTCTTGTCCATCAATACTATGCACGCTATGTGCACAGACTTTGACAATTGGCCAAGTAATCAAATGGCAATTTTCGCGTTGTAAAGCTGAATAATAATGATCAGATTTAAAATAGCGTTGATGTGTATCTGCAATGTTTGGTGTGAGTTGACGTTTAAGCCACGTGTCTTTGACTTGAGCATCTAAAAAGCGTAAAGCCAAAATATTTTTGACGCGGTTATTAAACAAACGTCGATTTTTAAACACCAAAGGATGGCTAATTAGGCGATGGATGCCACGTTCTGTACTTGGCAGGACAAAATGCGGTGCAATTTGAAAGACTTGAACAGATGTTGCTTGCTGACAAATTCTATCGAGTTGTGCCACGCTGTCCTGATTTGCACCAATAACTGCAACGCGTAAACCTGTGACGTCATGCTGTTTGATTTCAGTTGCAGGAATGCATTCGCCTTGGAATTCTTGAAAATCTGCCAAGCAGTTTTGAAAAGCGTGTCTATGTACGTCGTGTTTAGGACTGACCATGCTGAATCTCTTGATATATTCATTTTATAAATTAGAACATTTACTCTATTTTGTTGGGGCAGTACTGTTTGGTAAAGTCTTTTGTGCAGGCGAGCCAGTCATTCCTAAAGATTGAAAATTAATTCAACTGAGATTACTGAGATTTAAGCGAAAGAGAACAAGAAAACGGATTTAAGTTATTTATTTTAAATGTTTTTAATTGATGAAACCTTGTAGCTCAATAGAACTACAAGGTCGGAGCTAATTAAGTATCTAACTTCATTTGCATGAGCAAATCAAAGTTATGTAAGCGTTTTTCTGTGTCATAGATGTCACAGGTAAAAATAAACTCATCGACATCATACTTCGCCAATAAGTTTTCCAATCCTGCTTTGACAGTCGCCTTTGAGCCAATTTGCGCCATGGCATAAAAACTATCAACTGACATTTTTTCTGCAGGTGACCATAAGCCATCCATACTTTCGACTGGAGCTTTGAGTTTTAGGCTTTGTCCACGCATTAAACCTAAAACACGCTGATAGGCACTAGTCGCCAAAAATTCTGCTTCTTGGTCGGTATCTGCAACCACTGTTGGCACACCCATAGACACATAAGGCCGCTCTAAATATTCTGAAGGCTCAAAATTGTCACGATATAACTGAATGGCTTGAGCAAGCATACGCGGGGCGAAGTGTGAGGCAAATGAGTAGGGTAGTCCTAATTTTGCAGCAAGTTGTGCGCTAAATAAACTTGAACCAAGCAACCATACAGGAACGTGTGTCCCTTGTCCTGGCGTAGCAACAATACGTTGTTGTGGTTCAGCATCTTTAAAGTAATGCAAAATTTCTAAAACATCTTGCGGAAATTGATCTTCAGTTTCCTGTCGCCCACGACGCAGCGCACGCATGGTCACTTGATCTGTGCCTGGTGCGCGACCTAAACCGAGTTCAATACGGTTAGGATATAAAGTCGCTAAAGTTCCAAACTGTTCAGCGACCACTAACGGTGCGTGGTTGGGGAGCATAATACCGCCAGAACCGAGTTTAATTTTTTGCGTATTTGCTAATAAATAACCCAAAAGAACTGCGGTTGCTGAGCTGGCAATGCCATCCATATTATGATGTTCCGCCAACCACAAACGGTCATAGCCGAGTTGTTCTGCGTGTCGTGCTAATTCAAGTGCATGATGCAGTGAAAACTGTACTGATTGATCATCACGTACAGGTGCGAGTTCAAGAATGGCAAATTTTGTGTCTTGCAGGGAACGCATCATTTATTCCAGCTTGATTAAAGAGAGTTTTATCATACGATGCTGCACTGATTTTGTATATCGAAAATTTTCGATATATGGGCGAGTCATGAGATATTGCCATTTAACAACGCGCGACATTCATCCAAAAAGCACGCTTTATAAAAAAACATTTATCCAAGCAAGTAGTCAGCAAACAAAAAGCACCCGAAGGTGCTGATTGTTAGAAGTATCGTGAGAAATTAACGACGTTTACCATTTTTATAGTGACCTAAATGTAAGCCATTGTCTTTGCGGTAACGGTCATTATAACGGTAGTCATTGTAGCGATAGCCACGGCTATCATAGCGGCGGTCATAACGATCATCACGACGGTCTTCACTAACTTTTTGACCTAATACTGCACCACCTGCAGAGCCGAGTCCTGCACCGACATAGCCACCATTGTTGCCTGCCATATTGCGACCAACGCTATATCCACCTGCACCGCCCAAGGCAGCACCAATCATGGCACCGTTACGGTCACGTTTATTGGCAGAAGCTGCAGCACCGCCCGCACCACCAATGGCTGAACCAATCATCGCGCCTGTTTGTCCACCCATTTGTTGACCAATTGCTGCTCCGACAGCACCACCCAAGGCAGAACTTACGGCAACACGTGTATCGTTTGCATGCGCAGTACTCATAAGCAAGGCAGAACTTGCGATAACGCTACCCAATAAAATACGATTAAGTTTCATGCAGATGCTCCAAATATTGATTAATATGTTTTGTAATGAAGATATAGAAACAGATGGCAAAGATCGTGAAGAGCAATGAGGTAAATCTGCAAAGTTTGGTAAAGACTTTGTAATTGCACTGCTAAATTTCTTCATATTGATTATGGTCGTTTTTGAATTGATATATAAAAAACGGCTATACGGAATAACGTGTGGACAAGCTTGTATGAATCTTATGAAAAATATACGAGTAACAACGGGGGGTAATAATGTTTACGTCTATTTTATTAGGCTCTTTTTGCTTAATAGCTTTAAGTGCCTGCGGTGGAAAAAATGATTCTTCAGCACCACAAAATGAAAAAATAACGATAAAAGAGCAAGTCTTTCAGAAGTTAGAGGATGAAGGAAAATTACCAAAATTTGAAAAAACAGATTCAATTTTAGGGATTGATAAGGACCAAAATGGCATCCGTGATGATATTGACGCTCATATTGAACAAAAATATAAAGATGAACTTGAAAAAAAAGCGGTTCAACAATTTGCAAGGAATAGTCAGCAAAAAATGGCTGTTAATTTAGAGAATGAAGTTGAATTACAAGCATCATCTCATGAAGCTGATAGAGCAACGACTTGTGTTTATAAAACATTCAAAAGTAACCCGAATATAGACGCATCCGATGTAATTGATGAAATAGGAAATATGACTACAAATACCAAAAAACGCCTACAGGCTTATTACAAATATAGTGATGCTTTAGATGGTTTTGTGTTCACGATACCACAAAGAGATTACTGTGATGAATAAGAAAATTTATTTGAGTGCCATTTCTCTTTTAATGGTTGCATCTAGCATCACTAATGCTACAGACGATATAAATGATTTGTGCAACAAGTCTGATGTAACTATAGCCTATTTCAATGGTGTTCTTACGGATGAGAAAACAGCTCGTAAGAATCTTAATGAAATAGAAGAACGCTATAGTGACCAAATGGCTATACGGAATATTCTTAAAACTTAAATTCCACTACTTATTCCGCATAGCGAGACTGTAAATAAAACTGTGTAAACGCTTAAACTATCCCTCAACGCTGTTGGGGGCAACACAGGTGTTTACCATGAAAGATGAAGCAATGCTGGCATTGGCAAAAGAATTTGCCAAGAACTTAAAAACAGAAGCTGACCTGAATAATTTCAGTAAAGCTCTAAAGAAACTCACCGTTGAAACTGCACTCAATGCTGAACTGACTGAACATTTAGGCTATGAGAAGAATAGTCCTCGTATAGGCAAAAATACGCGTAATGGCTATACAACCAAACGGCTATTTACTGATGATGGTGAATTTGAACTAGACACGCCTAGAGATCGTGATGGCACTTTTGAGCCCCAGCTGATCAAGAAGATGAGAAGCAGCGCTTCGCAAGGCGTATCACACAAATGGATAGCCAAATCCTATCCCTATACGCCAAAGGCATGACGACACGAGATATTGTTGCCACATTCAAGGAAATGTACGATGCGGACGTCTCCCCAACGCTTATTTCCAAAGTGACGGATGCAGTTAAAGAACAAGTAATAGAATGGCAAAATCGACCATTGGATGCCCTTTATCCTATTGTCTATATGGATTGTATCGTCGTGAAAGTGCGTCAAGATAATACGATTATTAACAAAGCGGTGTATCTAGCATTAGGTGTCAATACAGACGGACAGAAAGACTTATTAGGTATGTGGATGTCAGAAAACGAAGGTTCTAAATTTTGGCTCTCAGTCCTTACAGAACTGAAAAATCGTGGTTTAAAGGATATTCTGATTGCCTGCGTAGATGGACTGAAGGGCTTTCCTGATGCAATCAATACAATTTACCCTGATACGCATATTCAGTTGTGTATCATCCACATGGTACGCAACAACCTTAAATATGTGAGTTGGAAAGACTACAAAGCTGTCACAGCCGATTTAAAAAAGATATATCAAGCTGTTACAGAAGACGCAGCCTTACAGGCTTTAGATGAATTTGGACAAAAATGGGATGAGAAGTATCCTCAAATCAGCAAGTCATGGCTTGCCAACTGGTCGAATCTCAACACGTTCTTCGCTTACTCTATGGATATTCGCAAAGCGATTTACACGACGAATGCGATTGAATCATTGAACAGCGTTATCCGCCATGCAACCAAGAAAAGAAAAATCTTCCCAACTGATGATTCCGTGAAAAAGG
>NZ_JAYJLK010000007.1:0-86474 GCF_051948795.1 Acinetobacter sp. Lyrl_1 | reverse complement strand
GTGATTTAAAAATACAAAATTTGTCTCACCCCTCAGTCGGGCTTTTTTATTATTTATTACATTTCATTATATTATTAAAAATCAAACTGAATAAAAGCGAAAAGGAAGCTCTCGCTTCCTTCTCCAAAACAACTTAAATCCCATACTTCACACGGTACGCTTCCATTTTCGCCAAGGCATCTTTTTCACCTTTAGCATCCAAATAATTCATTAAATCTTTCATGGTAATTAAAGCATGCACAGGAATTTCCAACTCTTTTTGCACTTCCTGAATAGCAGACAAATCGCCCTGACCTTTTTCTTGACGGTCTAAAGCCACCAATACGCCCGCAATTTGTGCGCCTGCATTTTTCAAAATAGTCACCACTTCACGAATAGCCGTACCCGCAGTAATCACATCATCAATAATCCAAACTTTTTTGCCCTCAACCGCAGCACCCACCAACACACCGCCTTCGCCATGATCTTTGGCTTCTTTACGGTTAAACCCCCACGGCACACTTACGCCATGATTTTGCGATAAAGCCACTGCTGTAGCTGCCACAAATGGAATACCTTTATAGGCAGGCCCGAATATAACATCTACATTTTTGCATTGCATGAGTTGATCTGCATAGCCCGAAGCCAATAGCGATAAAGCTTCGCCATCATTCAACAAACCTGCGTTAAAAAAATAAGGACTCACACGACCCGATTTTAAAGTAAACTCACCAAATTTAAGCACACCACGTGATAAGGCGAGTTCGATAAAAGCTTGCGGGTTAAATTGAGCTGGCGATGTCATGAGGTGCTCCAAATTAATACATTGAGGTAAGACCTGAGCATGATACCAAAGAGTAGCTATCCGAGTGATCAAAAAATTCTTCGAGTGGTTTCAATTAACGTCAATGGGTTGCGTTCATCGGTAAGCAAAGGCTTACTCGAATGGTTGGAAAAGTCTGAAGCAGACGTGATTTGCATGCAGGAAAGCCGCATCACACACGCCCAATGGACCGATAAATTTAAGCCAGAAGGCTGGCACACGCATCTTTTCCCTGCAGAACGCGCAGGCTACGCAGGGACAGCTATTTATAGCCGTTTGCCGTTTGTTTCTGTGCAAAATGGTTTAGGCTTTGAATTGGCCGATTCTCAGGGTCGCTTTATCAGTGCTGAATTTGATGTAGGACTGGATCACCCAATTTACATCTGTTCACTGTATTTGCCTTCTGGCTCTTCAGGTGAAGAAGCCCAAATGCGGAAAGATCACTTTTTAGAAGAGTATCAAAAAATTCTAAAACAGTGGCGTGAAGACAATAAATCGATCATTGTCTGTGGCGATTACAACATCGTGCATAAGCGCATTGATATTAAAAACTGGTCGGGCAACCAAAAGTCTTCAGGTTGTTTGCCGCATGAACGTGCATGGTTAGATCATATTTACAATGATTTGGGCTATGTTGATACCTTCCGTGAAGTGCGCCATGAAGCGGAGCTGTATTCTTGGTGGTCAAATCGCGGGCAAGCCCGTGCCAAGAACGTTGGTTGGCGGATTGATTATCATGCTTGCTCACCCGATTGGAAAGCACGCACTGTCAATGCTTGGGTGTATAAAGACGAATGGTTTAGTGACCATGCCCCTGTGATTATTGATTATAAGATCTAATATTCACACAAATTTCACAGCCTATATGAGTGAACAATTGTTCACTCAACTGAGGTTCAATTCGCACATAATCTGTCGACTTTGTGTATTTATCTTCAAGTCGATTCAGCGCATTATTGCATCACGGCAAAGGGACAGTCAGGATGACACAAAAGGATTGGAAGCCGAAGGATGGAAAATAAACTAACTGGTTTTGGTTAGTTTCAAGGATGTAACAATGGACGTTAAAATGAGACCCGCATAATCAGGATGATTAAATGCGGGTTTTCTCTTTTTATCATCTTATTTTCTGTTTTGCGCTGTTACTGTTGTTCTTCACTGTATTTTTTATTTTCACTAAAGTCTGTTCTTATCAAGTTTTTCATTTTTTTCTGTTTATGCGTCCCATTTTAGAGCGATCAAGTGTCAATTTGGTGACATCGGTATGACGTATTGATGACACATACCATTTAAACAGCCAATCATTGTTCACTGCAAGTTTCTAGCACTTAGCGCTGTTTTGGGCTAGGCTATAGCCAGTTTGATGATATTAACGTGAAAAAAATATGTTAAAAATTTATGGGATTAAGAACTGCAATTCAATGAAAAAAGCCTTCGATTTACTCAATGAATTGGGGCTAAGTTATGAGTTTCACGATTATAAAAAACAAGGGATCGATGCCGACACTGTCAAAAGTTGGTTAGATGCGCTTGGGCAAGATGTAGTACTGAATAAAAAAGGCACCACTTGGCGCAAACTCAGCGAAGCAGAACAGCAAGCTGCTTTGGCCAGTGAAGCCAACTTAATTGAAGCACTTTGCACTCACACCAGTTTAATTAAACGTCCTGTCTTAAAAACTGAATCAGGCTTTATTGCGGGTTTTGATGAAGCGGCTTATCGTGCTTTAGGTTAAGTTTAAAAAAATACCAATAAAAAACCTGCTCACATGGAGCAGGTTTTTTTATATCCTGTGCAATATGATTTCAACTGCACAGGTGGAATACATGCTTAGTTCGCACGAATCCATGTTTGGTTACGACCCAATGCCGCTACACCAATGAAACCACGCAATTCCAGTTTCTTACCACCATCGGCAAGTTTACCTTTTAGCTTGTAGGTTTTACCTGTTTGCGGGTCAAGAATTGAACCACCATCGTAGCTCGTGCCGCCTGTATTTTTCAGACCGCGAACAATGGTCAAACCTTTGAGTGATTTGTTGTGATACGGACCTTCACATTTTGTACAGGCATTTTCTTCACCAGGCGTTAAAATTGACTGAATGCTTGCGGTTAAAGTTCCATTTTTTTGCTCAGTAAATCTTACCGTGGCTTTGGGTTGTTTGGTTTTGTCGTCAATTGTTTTCCAAACTGTGCCGTTAAGCGGATCTGCAGCATTGGCCAAAGCGCTTAAACCTAACAGCCCGAATGCAAGTGCAATTTTTTTCATTGTTTTGTTTCCCTGGTCTACTATCAGACAACTTTATTATTAAAAAGTCACAACAAATTTGCAATTTTTGAATGTGACCGTTTAGTGTACCCTTGTAAATTATGTTGGTAAATACACAAATATCCGATCAAATAAAGAACAAGATGGAAAAATCATGAAGATTAACCTCATGTGGAAACAAATTATTACAGAGCAGTTTTTAAAAACCACCATTCGCAAACCAAGCCAATTTAATTTACCCCCCAATTCTGTACGTTTTGCACTAGAACAAATGTGCCGTTTATTTCCCATGCAAAAGTCGGTGCAGGTACGCGCGCTGCGTTTAGCAGGTCTGCATGCCGAAGAATTAAAACCACAGAATGCTGCAACACAGCTCATTTTTCATATTCATGGCGGGGCTTTTTTTCTGGGTTCGTTAAATACCCATCGAGCATTTTTGAGTCAAGTTGCGGCACGCACCCAAATGCAAGTGATTCATGTCGATTATCCGCTTGCACCTGAGCATCCTTTTCCACATGCTTTGGAAGCCGTGTTTGATGTCTATCAAAGTCTGTTGGCGCAAGGTATACACGCCAAAGATATTATTTTGTCAGGAGATTCTTGCGGTGCAAATTTAGCGTTGGCGCTAGCTTTAAAAATACGTGATGAGCAATTGCCGCAAGTGAGTGGCTTAATGCTGCTGTCACCATTTTTAGATTTAACCCTCACCAGTGAATCCTTGCGTTATAACAGCAAGCATGATGCCCTGCTCTCGATTGAAACACTGGAAACAGGCATTGATTATTATGTACCGTCTGAACTGGATCGTGCTGCGCCACAAATTTCACCCTTATTTGATGATTTACACGACTTGCCCCCTATTTTGGTACAAGTTGGCTCTAAAGAAATTTTGCTGGACGATGCAGCCCGTTTTAAAGAAAAAGCTGAACAAGCAGGGGTAGAAGTACATTACAAACTCTACACCGGCATGTGGCACAATTTCCAAATGTTTTCGCCATGGTTTGATGAAGCCAAGCAAGCTTTGGCAGATTTGGCTGAATTTGCTCATCTGCAAGATCAAAGCTAAATTTGAAATTAAGCTAAAACAGTTGATGGCGTCATTGCTGCTCTATGCGCGTACACGGAGTTTTCAATAAAACTGACAATAAAAAAGCTTAGCACCTTTAATGTACTGAGCTTTTTTGTTGGGAAAAATACAGCTTAAATTGCCTGAATTTGTTGCAAGGCCTTAGTAACGGCCTGATCTTTAAATTCAGACATACTCACGCCTTCCGCACGAATCACTTGCACATCATTCACGCCTGTAAAATTGAAGATGGTTTTTAGAAAATCTTCCTGAAAATCTGCAGGGCTGTTATCACCGTAGACACCACCACGGCTACTGGCGATATACGCTGTTTTCTCACCCGCCAAGCCCACAGGGCCTTGCTCAGTATATTTAAAGGTTTTGCCTGCCACACTAATGCGGTCAATCCATGCTTTCAAGGTAGAAGTCAAACCAAAGTTATACATGGCTGCACCCACGACCACGACATCGGCATCTATATATTGCTGGATAATTTTTTCACCCAAAGCGGCTTGTTCTACATCTTGGCCCATTAAAATTTCGGCAGTTAAATGCGGAATCGGTTGCTGTGCCAAATCTAAATAATCGACCTGCGCATGGGCATGTTTCGCAGTCAGTTGTTGCACAATGGCCTGACTCAACTGACGTGAAACTGAATTTTCACCTAAAATACTGGAGTCGATATGTAAAATTTTCATGGCTGCATCTCAATTCTTTATTCATTCAATAACGCTATTTTAATCTTTGCGCTAAATTGAATAATCTGGAGAATTAAGACACTCTGTTTTATTTTTGGAACAAAATTGGCAAGATCGCTGCGCCACAACCCACTTTGGTTATGCAATAGCTACTCCAAATTTACACGACTACTCCATTCAGACTTGGCTTTGATAAGGTTCCAAATAATTGACCCACATTGGCTCTTGTAAAGCTGCTTGCATCCAAGCCTGCATAGCGGGATGCTGCATCACCAGTTGCATATACTGCTGACTTTCTGCGCTCACGGGCAAAGCATAAGTCATAAAACGTGTCACCACAGGGGCATAAAAGGCATCGGCAATGCTGAATTCACCACATAAAAAGCCACCTACAATTGGGCGTGTTGCCCAAATCTGTTCAATGCGAGCCACATCCTGCCTCAAACCTGCATGTTCTTGCCATAACTTTGCACCCACCTCTGCTAAATTAGCGCGAATATTCATGCCGCATAAACTGCGTAAATCGGTAAAACCGCTGTGCATTTCTGCGCTGATGCTACGCGCCCAAGCGCGTTGCTGTGCATCACGTGGCCAAAGTGCCTGTTCAGGATATTGCTCTGCCAAGTATTCGCAAATGGCGAGAGAATCCCAAATCAACATGCCCTGATCTAATAAGGCAGGCACTTTACCATTGGGGTTAATTTCTAGGACACGTTGTTTAAAATCGCCCTCGCCACGCTCGCAGGGAAAGTTCAGTTGTATTTCTTCAAAAGCCAAGTCAAACGCCTTCAGTACCAACCACGGGCGCATCGACCAGCTCGAATAATTTTTATTGGCAATATACAGCTGCATCATGGCGATGACTCCTGTGTGGTTTGAAGTTGCTGCAGTTGATTTAACAAAGTGCTCTCGTTAAATGCACCTGTTAAACGCAGACTGCGAATTTCTTGTTGTTGTGCATCCAAAAATAAAAAGGTAGGTGGCCCTAAAATTTCCCATTGATTCAACAAGGCTTGATGACTGGCATCGTAATGGCTTAAATCGAGTTTAATTAAATAAAATTCTGCAAGTGCCTGTTTCACGGTGGAGGATGTCAATACCTGCTGTTCAATCGGACGGCACGCCACACACCAATCGGCATAGACATCTATAATCATGCGCTGATTTTTCGGAGCTTGGGCAAGCAACTGTTGTAATTCCGTTGCAGTCGTTGCACGGTGCCATTCTAAAACCGCATCGTTTTCCTGCTGCCAAAAACGCTGGCTGTGTTGATATTGGTTATAAATCAGATACGGCACCACCACCAATAACGCACTCAGATAAATCGCCCGCAGCGTACCATGATAGCCACTCAAACGATGCAGCACATAGCTGACAAAACCCACTCCAAGTGCCAAACTAAGCCATTGCATCCATGCTTCACCCAATAACGGACGAATAAAATACAATGCCAATGCCAACATAATAAAGGCAAACAGCACTTTGACTTGATGCATCCACAAACCTGCTCGCGGCAATACTTTTGCCCCAAGCACACTGGCCAACAATAACGGCGTACCCATGCCAAAACCGAGTGTAAATAGTAGTAACGCACCCTGTATCTGACTTTGGGTTTGGGAAATAAACAATAATGCCCCTGCTAACGGCGCAGTCATACACGGCCCAACCAACAAGGCAGATAACATGCCCATTAGCGCAGCACCAGCTAAATTACCGC
Source organism: Acinetobacter sp. Lyrl_1 (assembly GCF_051948795.1). NCBI lineage: Bacteria > Pseudomonadati > Pseudomonadota > Gammaproteobacteria > Moraxellales > Moraxellaceae > Acinetobacter > Acinetobacter sp. Lyrl_1. The sequence continues at coordinate 79,925 of NZ_JAYJLK010000007.1, read as the reverse complement.
CCTTTTGCATAGATTGCGCCTGATCGAGTCGATTGACCCAAGCACGTGGTAACTTGATTTCAAACAAACCAAATAGGTTTAAAGCAAACAGCACAAATAACAGGCTAAAGGCAATTAAGGTTGCAGGCTGCTGCAACCAACGCTGAAAATTCAAACCTGCTGATGACGCAATTAATCCCAACAGCGCATAGACCATGGCCATACTGCAGACAAAGACCAGTGCAATCATCCATGCTTTGATGCCTTTGTGTTCACGTACCAATAGGGAGGTCAAAATGGGCAACATCGGCAAAGAACACGGGGTAAAAGCCAGCAGCAGCCCCAATCCAAAAAATAATAGCAAGCCATAGGCCAACGAGCTTTGTGCCAGTTTTTCAGACCACTGCTGATCTTGTGCCGTTATAGGTTGTGCAGCTTCAGGGCTTGTCTGCAAATCAGTTGGAGAATTGGCAGGTGCAGTTGAAAATCCTTCACGAGTGGAACTACTTTGCCCAGCCCAAATACTTTTTTGTGATGCACTTTGATTTTCTAAAATGACCAAACCTGTGTTATCGGTCTGGAATTCTATACGCTGCGGTGGATAACAAATCCGATCTTGGGCGCACCCTTGCCAAGTCACTTGATAGTGCTGCGCAGCTTGGGTGGGAATTTTAAAACTCACCTGCCGATAATAAACTTGAGTGTGTCCATAATTTTCATCATAAACATCTTCTGCGGGAGGCAACTCTAAAGCCAGTATTTGCTGTCCATGCTCAACCTTAAATTGATGCTGATACAAATAATACTGTTCAGGCATGTTCCAGCGCAGTTCTGCCTGATGCGAATCTACAGATTCAACACTAAACTGAAAGGCTTTTTCAGGCGGAAGTAATGGCGTTTCTGCCTGCACATTCAAACTGAACAGCAACAGCCAACCCAACAATAAAATACGCACAGCTTTATGCAAATAGTGACTCAGATGATAAGCCACGCCTCGAATCACTGCATTTAACTGTGCTGCACTCGGCTGAAAAAAAGGCGGTGTCATCTTGTTTTAGCTGCCTCCGCATACACTTTGTTGTTATTGAATAAATGCAGCGCGTGAAATCACTGTTTACACGCGCTACATTTTGAGTTGTTGTTTAAGTGCTGTTCACTTAAAACAGGAACGACATCCCTAAACCTGCACGGTAACTTTTATCTGCACCGTCTAAATCTACACCAACACTGGCATCGAGTTGGGTCCGCTCATTCAGTGTATAAATCAGCCCTGAACCCAAACCATATTCATAGTCCTGACTTTCTGCTTTGCGATACACCAACTCAGAAAAACCCGACCATTGATCATTTAAACGGTATTGAATATTTGGAATCGCAGTTGCCGCCCAATCACTATTTTGCACCGCATAACGCATAGTGATGCCCGTTTTTAATAAGTCGCTATATTGATAGCTCACCGCTGTGCTTAAACTGTAAATATCGTCATGTTCAGTAAAACCGTCATTGCCTGTGGCAATTAACGCTTCTAACAATACCGCCATCGACAATTTATCGTCATTTAAATCAATCGCTTGTTTTAGGCCAATGCTGACATCGCCTAAACCATCCTCTTCAACTGATTGACCTGCGGTTTTGCTTTTGCTCCATGCAGGACCTTGCCAGCCCAATTGCAACTCTAAATCTTGCGCCAAACCTGTACGTAACAGCATGTCAGCATTGAGGCGAGTGGTTTTAACTTTTTCACCCAAAGCATTGTTGCTTTCCTGATAACTTGCACTTGGCAAAGCTTGTTCCCAAGCCAATTTTCCTTCAGGGGTGATGCCTGTGCTCATTCCTGCACCAGGACGATCAAATTCAAAAGCGGTTGCTCCAACCTGCATGCTGATCGCTGCTGCCACCAGAATTCCAACTGTTTTTAATGCTGACATATTTTTATCTCTGCGGTTAGGCCAATTCTTTGCTCATTTTTGCGCCATGGCGACGCAACAATTCTAAAGTCTGTTGTTCTTCTGGCAAAGCATCAGACCATTGAATTTCATCAAAATCACAATCAAACAATAAATCACTGATTGAAGATAAAATAGTTAAACCGTCTTCATCTTTGGTATTTGGATCAACTTTTTCATCTAACAGACGTTGTACGGCAGGTGCACATGCAGCACTCGCAGCATCCCAAAGTGGGCCGTAGACTTCTTCGGCATCCCATAAATGCAAATTCACTTTGGCTTGAATCAAGGCTTCTAAAATATCTAAATGGACTTGTAAATCTTGTTGTTTTTGCTGATCACTTAATGGCTGACCCGCCTCATAAGCTTCACAAATTTTTTCCCACCATTGAAATAAACCGTCAGACCAGACTGAAATTACAGGGCCTTTTTCGGCATCCATAAAGTTAGGGTCTAAACCGTCTGCCAATAGGCGTTGCACTTGGGCAAGGTCTAATTCTTCTATTGCTTGCACCAAGACTTGTTGTTGCGCAGTTAACATGCAGAGAGCTCTCTTATTCAATGTTTAATTTAGAACTATTATGCCCAATAAAGCGACATTTGTATGAGATAAATGTCAGCAAATCGTGAATTTAGTGCATTGGCTGCATGCAAACACAAAAAAGCCCCGCAAAATTTGCGAGGCTCTTGGAATCTGTCTGATCCTTATTCGTCGTCGCCACCAACATCTGTATCTACAAATTCTGGGCGAGCACCACGAGGATTCTCATTTTTCTCAAACGCATGTTCTAGGCTGCGTTTTAAACGGTCAATCGCACCATGAATTGCAGTATCAATGTTGTGACCACGATGATTTACAACCACTGGTTTTAAACCTGCTGGACGGGCTTCAATCATGCAACGGATGTCATCATCACCGCCTTTTTCCCCATTTTCATCACTAAAATGTACTGAAAAATGGGTAATACGCTCACTGTGGCGTTGGAATTCATTATTCAGTTCTTCACGAACGTAACTAATTAATCGATCACTGTTTTGAATGTTTTTATCGGTACGGATTTCAATATTCATGATTTCATCCTCTTGCGTTCGTTATTTCTGAATCTTGTTGTGCCAAAATCTTACATATAATTTTATACATATACGTTTTAGCGTGTTTATAATGTACTGTTTTTACAGCATAAAGTACATCTTCAACTTAGTTTGGAATAACTTCCTCCCGTTTGAATGATGAACACTTTTAAGTCTGCAGAACCGTGTCCCTATACCTTGAATATCGGGCCTATCTAAAAAATATGCAAGCGATATTTATAGAAAAGCAGCAAAAGAATAACCCTTTTATCACCAATTTCAGCTTAGATGTTCAATAAGCGATCAATTTGAGTGGCAGCATAATGTTCAATCTATTGCTTATAAGCAACTTGATGCTTTTAAAGGATTTAATCACACCTGCAATATTTTGCTTTGCATTTTGACCATTGTTTTCAAATTGCTTAAAAAACACTCAAACAAAAAACTGATAAAAAACACCCAAAAATGACCCGTCAATAATCGAATTTTGCTTTATTTTTGCTAAGGAATCTGTATCCTTGTAACGCTTTTATTGGGGGTCTTATTTCATGAAATTTACACACATTGCTGCGCTATGCGCTCTCTCCACTGCTGCAACTTTTACGCAAGCTGCACCGATTTGGCAAGATTTTAGCTTAACTGGTCTTTATGGTGAAAACTATGCTCATCCAATTAACATGGTTGATGATTTAGAGCAAACCACAATTACAGCTGAATACGCTGCTGGTTTAAAATACGGTGACTTCTTTGCCTTTGCTGACCGCACCAATAATGATCTTAGTGGTAATGAAACTTACTTTGAAGTTGCTCCACGTTTAAGTTTGGGTGCTGTTTCTGGTCAAAAACTTGCCTTTGGTCCAATTAAAGACGTTTTAATTGCAACGACTTGGGAGGGTGGTGAAGGCTTTAACAATTACCTATACGGTATTGGATTTGCTTTAGACATTCCATATACCCAATATGCAAATGTAAACTTCTATAAAGTAGAAAATGATGACCAAGAAGATGATTATCAAATGACCATCAATTATGCTGTTCCATTTAAAATTGGTTCAGAAGAGTTCTTGGCCGATGCTTTCCTAGACTGGTCTACGGCAGAAGATGACCATGCCAGCGAATTGAACTGGACATCTCAATATAAATGGAATGTGGGCAAACACATTTCACCAGATACCAAACTATACGTGGGTATTGAACATTCTGTTTGGAACAACAAATACACCATTAAAGGTTTAGACGAACACAATGTTAGCGCATTGGTCAAATACCACTTCTAAGCCAGCCTCATGGCTATTCAAAAAAGCAAGACTTCAGTCTTGCTTTTTTATTGGTCGTTAAAATAATTTTCAATCGTTATACATTGCACACCACCACGCAACCCATTTGTACTTGGTGCAAAACTCCGCTACATTGAGTTAAATTTCAAATAAAAAGCAATGTGAACCCCCACAACATGCAAAAAACCGATTTCATTATTCTGATGTTTTGTGCGATTGCTGCAATTTTGCATGGCATGAGCGGTTTTGGTTTTCCTATGCTCAGTACGGCTGCGGTGGCGATGTTATATCCACTCAGTACTGCGGTTGCTTTGGTTCTGATTCCCTGTTTGCTTCTCAATATCTACATGCTGCGGGGCGATGCCACACAATCTATATTCAGCAGTTTATATGGCTACTGCAAAAAATATTGGGGTTTAATCTTCAGTGCGCTGATTGGCAGCTATTTGGGCGTCAGTTTGCTGCTCATTCTGAACGAAGGTTATTTAAAATTGGCAATGGGCGTACTGATTTTATTGTACGTGGCCGATCAATTTCGACAACGTCCTTTGCAAATTTCTGCCTCACTCAAAAATATGCTGATTTTTGGTTTGCTGGCAGGTGTGATTGGTGGTGCGACCAATGCCATGGCACCATTTCTAATGATGTATTTACTCAGCACTCAACACAGCAAAACCGATATTGTGGTGATTAGCAACTTAAACTTTATTATTTCCAAACTCATTCAATTGGCAGTTTTATATCCAGTAATTCAACAGTTTAGCCACATACAATTAAAAGTTTTAGCCCTGATTTGTATCATCTCTATGCTGATGGTGTATATCGGCAGTCTGATTCGTAAACAAATTTCCCAGACATTATTTAAGCAGATTGTATTTACGTTATTGGGTTTTATGGCACTTTACGCGATTGCTCAAGGATTATTCATCATCCAAACATCACCTGCTTTATTGATATAAATCAGACCAATAAACATAACAAATGGAAAATTATTTAGATTTTTTTTGGCTTAAATAATTATTTACACCTATAATTAAGACCAGCTTAAAAAACAGTCTATTCAGACTGCTTCGGTCGTTTGCATCGACCAATCTTCCCTCTTTTCTTTTAATTCCTTTTGACGGAGTGAACTTCTATGGAAAATAACCATATAGAAGTGCCAGCCAATATTAAGCGAAAAGAACTGATCAAGACCTGGGTGATTGTTGCAATTGCAGCCCTGCTCTCTTTCGGTTTATACAATGTCTTGCCCTATGATGAAAATGCAAATAAGGGTCTAAGTCTGTTGCTTTTTATTGGTATTTTATGGCTCACCGAAGCTGTACACATTACCATTACCGCGCTTTTGGTGCCGGTGCTTGCCGTAATTTTGGGCATGCCTGTAGAAAATGCCAGCAAAGTGCTTGAGCCAATTAGCACCAGCAAGGCATTGGCGACTTTTGCCGATCCTGTTATTTTCCTGTTCTTTGGTGGTTTTGCTTTAGCGACTGCACTGCACATTCAGAAACTGGATCGTAAAATTGCGATGTGGATTATTTCCATGTCGGGCGGTCACTTGGGGATTTCGGTTTTATCTATTTTTATTGTCACTGCTGCGTTGTCGATGTGGATTTCCAACACAGCCACGGCGGCGATGATGTTACCGTTGGCGCTGGGTTTGTTATCACACCTCGATGCCACTAAAGAGCGTAAAACCTTCGTTTTCATTTTATTGGGGATTGCCTACTCTGCCAGTTTAGGTGGTTTGGGTACGTTGGTAGGTTCGCCACCAAACGCTATTGCAGCCAAAGCGTTAGACTATGACTTTGCTGACTGGATGAAAATTGGTTTACCAATGATGCTGATTTTGCTACCAGCAATGTTGGTCAGCTTATATTTGGTATTGCGTCCAAATTTAAATCAAAAAATTCATTTTGAAACTGAAATAATTCCTTGGACCAAAACCCGTGTTGCAACGATGATTTTATTCGTATGTACTGCAGTGGCGTGGATTTTCGGCAAGAAACTTAGCGAAACCTTTGGTATTAGCCAACCCGATACATGGACTGCATTAACTGCTGCATGTTTAGTGGTTATGCTAGGTACTGCGTCTTGGAAGCAAGTGGCTGAAAATACCGATTGGGGCGTGTTATTACTGTTCGGTGGTGGTTTAACCCTCAGTGCGATCTTAAAAGATTCAGGCGCATCTTTGGTATTGGGTCAAACCCTTGCCAATACCTTTGGTGATACTTCGCCATTGGTAGTGATTTTTGCGGTGACCATCTTCATTATTTTCTTAACTGAATTTACCAGTAATACAGCGTCTGCTGCGTTATTGGTTCCTGTATTTGCTGCAATTGCAGACCAAATGGGTATTCCAAAAGAAATTTTAGTGGTGATTATTGGTATTGGTGCATCGTGTGCCTTTATGTTACCTGTGGCAACGCCACCAAATGCGATTGTATTTGGTACAGGTCAAATTAAACAAAGTGAAATGATGAGTGTGGGCATGGTGTTGAACGTCATGTGCGTATTTATTATTTCATTATTTGTATATTGGTTCTTTAGTTAAGGATCAATAAAAAAATGGAGCACAAGATGCTCCATTTTTTTCGCCTCAGTTTTAGAATATTTTTAATCATCAAATCATTACCTAAGTAAATTCGCTATACTCGAAACATAATAATTTAGACACGATGAGGAGGGTTAAATGGCTAAGTTTTTAAATACGAGCGCGACCAATTTTTTCTTAGAAGAACTGATAAAAAATGCCAAAGAAAGGTTAATTTTAATTAGCCCATATTTACGTTTAAATGATCGTATTAAAGAATTACTTGAAGATAAAGATCGACTCAAAATTGATATTCGAATCGTTTATGGAAAAAGCGATTTACATCCTGATGAAATAAAATGGATGCAAAAACTTGATTTTGTTCGGCTCAGTTTTTGTAAAAACTTACATGCTAAATGCTATCTCAATGAATCTGAATGTATTATTTCTAGTCTAAATCTTTATGAATTTAGCCAAATTAATAATAACGAAATGGGCATTTTGATTCGCAAATATGAAGATCAAGATGTCTTTAAAGATGCTTATGAAGAAGCGCAACGTATTATTCGTATTAGTGATGAAGTTAGAATTAGTTTAGATGAAGTGAAAGCCGAACCAACCAATGAATCTGTTGAAGAAACCAATGACAATAATGTTGGTAAATTAACATCATCTAAACTTGCAGCAAAACATAAAATGAAAACCAATGAATTGTTGGCTCATTTTACCGAAAAAGGCTTATTAAATATCAATGATGCTGGAAAGCACATACTCACTCAACAAGGCAAAGACGTAGGTGCAGAATTTAAAACCAGTCAATATGGTGGATATTTTTTATGGCCTGAAAATATTGAATTATAAACACCAATCAAAATTACAATAAAAAGCATCCATTACTTTTTTGAAATAATGAATGCTTTTTCTAAATTAAATCAGCTTAAACCGCCAAATCGGCTAAATTACCTTTTTGCTCTAACCACACTTTACGGTCTGCAGAGCGTTTTTTAGCCAGCAATTTATCCAATAAACCTGCGGTAAAATGACTATCATCCAAATCGAGTTGCACCAAACGGCGTGTATTTGGATCCATCGTGGTTTCACGTAACTGACTGGCATTCATTTCACCCAAACCTTTAAATCGGGTAATTTGCGGATTTTTGGTTTTGGCTTTTTTCAGCGTGTTTTCTAACTCATCTTCATCCAGCGCATAATGCACATCTTTACCGTCATCAATACGGAATAATGGCGGCATGGCGACATATAAATGCCCATCTTCCACCAAGCTTGGGAAATGCTTCACGAACAAGGCACACAGCAAAGTGGCAATGTGTAAACCATCCGAGTCGGCATCAGCCAAAATACAAACCTTACCATAACGCAATTCAGATAAATCATCACTGCCCGGGTCAACCCCAATCGCAATTGCAATATCGTGTACTTCCTGCGAACCCAAAACCTCGTCCGAAGATACTTCCCACGTATTTAAAATTTTTCCGCGAATTGGCATGATCGCCTGAAAGTTTTTATCACGTGCTTGTTTGGCAGAACCACCTGCGGAATCACCTTCGACAATAAACAGTTCCGATTCTTCACGGGTTTGTCCCACGCAATCTGCCAATTTACCTGGCAAGGCTGGGCCTGAAACAATTTTTTTACGTTCTACTTTTTTCGCTGCTTTTAAACGACGACCAGCTTTGGAAATTGCCATTTCTGCCAGCTGCATGGCAATGTCAGAGTTTTGGTTTAACCACAAGGCAAAGGCATCTTTGGCAATATTCTGCATAATGCTTGCCGCTTCACGGCTCGATAAACGCTCTTTGGTCTGCCCTGAAAACTGCGGTTCTTGGAACTTTAACGATAAAATGTAGTTGACCCCATCCCAAACATCTTCGGCAGATAGCTTTAAATTACGCGGCAATAAATTGCGTAATTCACAGAACTCACGTAACGCATCGGTCACACCAGAACGTAGTCCATTGACATGCGTACCGCCTTGCGCAGTCGGAATCAAGTTGACATAACTTTCTTGAATTTGCTCGCCGCCTTCTACATTCCAGCAAATTGCAAACTCTGCACTGGCACGCTCTGCCTCACCTGTCGCCACAAAAGCAGGGGCAGGTACAATCTCTCGATCTTCCAGCTCATCCATCAAATAGTCGACTAGACCATTTTCAAACTGCCAGACAATTTTTTCATCGTTAATTTCATCAATGTAATGAATTTCTAAACCTGCAGCCAGTACCGCTTTGGCTTTTAAATTGTGTTTTAAGGCTTTTAGCGCAAATTTAGGTGAATCGAAATATTTAGCTTCAGGCCAGAAATGTACCAACGTACCCGAAGCACGTTTTGGGGCTTTGCCTTCCAAGACTTCTAAAGGTGCAGCAGCTTCGCCCTGATCAAAAGCCATTTTATACAGGTTGCCCTGACGCTGTACGGTCACTTCAACCCGACTGGACAAGGCATTCACTACAGAAATACCGACCCCGTGCAAACCACCCGAAAATTGGTAGTTGTCGGTGCTGAACTTACCGCCTGCATGCAGCTTGGTCAGAATAATTTCAATCCCGCTTTGCCCGTATTCTGGGTGAATATCGACAGGCATACCACGGCCATTGTCTTCTACCGACAAAGAGCCATCTTTATAGACTTTTACGGTAATTTTATTGGCATGCCCTGCAAGTGCTTCATCCACCGCATTATCAATAACTTCTTGCGCCAAATGGTTTGGACGTGTGGTGTCGGTATACATGCCCGGGCGACGACGTACTGGATCTAAACCAGATAAAACTTCAAGAGATTGAGCGGTATATTGAGACACGTTGTACTGTTTCCTTAAGCTAGGGAATCCGATAAAAATTGCAGTAACATCGGAATTTTGTCTGCAAAATCATCCATGGCATGATTGCCGTGCGCTTCAGTCATGATCATGGCCGAAGGTGAGGCAGCACTATAATAACGCTGCGCTTCACGATAATCCAAAACTTCATCGCCTTGTTGCAATAACACCAATATTTTGTCTGCATCTTGCGCAACTGGCAACGCAATGTCTGCTAAGTCATCCAATTGCGCTGCAGTTAAGCTCCAGTTCGGATGTACCACATAGGGCAGCACATCGCCAAACAAGTCCTGAAACAATTGCCATGGTCGCATAGCAGGGTTAATCACAACAGCAGGCACATGATGCTGTGCGACCAGTTGTGTCGCATAAAAGCCGCCTAGACTGCTCCCTACCAACGCCACGTTCGTCAAACTTTGAATCAATCCCGAAACGTTTGCTAAGACCTGTAAAGGCGGGGCATTTAAATCGGGCAAATGCATCTGAATACCAGGGCGATGCTGCTGCACATAGGCATACAATAGCTGCCCTTTCATGGACAAAGGACTGCTCTGAAAACCATGTAAATAAATTAAATTCATGCGTGACATTTCTAAGTAACACCATTCAATTTTTGGCTGATACAGCACTTATTTTGCGTTTTTAATTTAATTTTCATGGAAAAATGCAATTGTTAGACAAAAAGATGCGAACATCTTGGCATTCATCGGTATTTTACAAGTAGTTCAAGATGAACACGATAAAATAAAAGTATCGGGTTTGGTGACAATTCATCTAAAAATTTACAGTCCTGTAAATTCATGAAATGCCAACAGACCCTTGAGTTTATACCGCGAACCCAAGTAAAAATAAAGCGTTCGGTATATGGGAACACAAGGGGCAACACAGTATGCCAAGTTTAACACCGCTGCATGAAACCTATTGTAGATGGGACCGTACACCTCCAAGTCAGGCCGATATCTTAGAAGGCTTGGCACAGTTGGTCAGCACGCGCCTGAATGCCGTGATGAGCGAAGTGATTCAAACCATTCAGCGTGAAGTTTTGCTCAGCGTATTTGGCATGAGCGAACAACGCTCGCAAAAGTTTCAAAAAACCGCGACTTTTCAAAAGCTGTATAAGTTTGCCTTTCACAGCTTACAACAATACGGCTATCACTTTGTTGCGCCAGGTTTACGTCAAATTATTGCGCAATTTCCCAACTTACATGACAAAGCACTCACACCAAGCCTGCATTTTTTAGTCGGTGTACTGAATGGCGTATTGGGAGATTATCTACTCGAACAGCAAAATCCGCTCGCCTTACCTATGGTGCTCTATGACCATTATGGCGAAGTCCAACAAGGCGATTTGTCTGGGCGTGTGGTGATTTTTGTGCACGGTTTATGCCGCAATCACCTCGATTGGACTACACACCAATTTGGTGGTTTTGGTGAAAAATTACTGGCACAACGTGACCATAACACCATGTTATATCTGAATTACAATACAGGGCGTCGCATTTCTGCCAATGGCCGCAGTCTTGCCAATACCTTAGATGATTTAATTCAGCGTCATCCTAAAATTACCAGTATTGATTTAATTGGGCACAGCATGGGTGGCTTGGTGTCGCGCAGTGCGCTGTTTTACGGTAAGCAAAATTTGCAGCACTGGATTCACTTGGTCGAAAATCTGGTCTGCTTGGGTTCACCACATCACGGGGCTGTTTTGGAGCGTTTTGGTTTCCATTTACAGGAAAAATTAGGTCGCTTTCCTATTGTGAAAATTGTCGGGCATTTGGTCAACATTCGCAGCAACGGCATTTTAGATTTGCGCTATGGCAGTGTGCGAGATGATGACTGGGAACATAATCAGGCACGAATTGGACAGGTCGATGACAACCGCAAACCTGCACCTTTGCCAACCCATATTAATGCTTATTTCGTGGCAGGCAGTATTGAGTTCGAGAAAAAGCAGAACCTGACCCGCAAAGTCATTGGCGACTATTTGGTCAGTGTAAAAAGTGCTTTGGGGGAGCACCCTAACCCACGGTTTCAATTAAGACTGCCTGAATCACACAAAGCTGTGTTCTATGGTCTGAACCATTTTCAGTTGCAATATCATCCGAGTGTGGCTGAGCAATTGGTGAAATGGTTTTATCCTGCGCATGAAGAAGTGCCAGAGCAGCAAATTCGTGAGTTTATTGGTGATTGGTCAAGCTTAGAAGGCATCGCGCTCACCTAACATAGTCTAAACAGTTCAAAATACGCTACAACACGATGATTTTTAGATGGATTTTCAACAGCCCCTAAATACACAAATAAAAAAGCGCCATCTACATTGAGATGGCGCATTTTTATCAATTCAGTGAGCAAGTAGCCCGAATTTATTTTTTCTTCACTTTGCCAAATGTAGTCGATGCCACAAACGGATAGTTACGCAGCAATTGCCATAAACTGATGAGTGCCAACACGCTAAAGAACAGCAATGACCACACGGGTAAAGACTGCCCCAAGAACGTCCAATCAATCACAGCACATTCACCTGAACCCGACAGCACTTGTTGCAACACAGCTTTCATGGGTAAAGCATCTACCAAATAATCCAGTCCTGGGCCGCAGCTTGGCACTTGATCAGGCGGTAAGTTTTGCAGCCAAACATGACGTGCTGCCACACCCACCGACCATAAAATTCCAATACTGCCGAACAGCGCATAAATACGCTTAACCACGTTAGATTTAGGGTTATGCACAAAGGCAATCAGTGAAACCAAGCCCAATGCAATTAGGCCCACCCGCTGAAAAACGCACAGTGGACACGGCGCTAAACCTTGCACATGCTCCAAATACAATGCAAATGTCATCCCAATGACACTGGCTAAAAATAAAACACCACTTAGCAGACGATAACTCAATTGCATGTTTAAATCCCTGAACTGTTATCTATATTGTGCGACATAGTCTGCAAAACTCAGACCTTGTGCTTGTTCAAGTTGTTGTTGTTGCTGAATAGATTGCACTGCAATTTCATCAAAATATGTTTGTGTTTCAGGACGAAGCGTATGTTGTTCATACGCATGTGCATGTTGCTGTGCCATATAACTGCCAAAGCCCCACGTACCACCATGACGAATAGTATCGGCAATCATGTGTGCCGACAGAGTTTCATCGACTTCATGCAAACGCACCATCATGCGTTCTAAAGCTTGAGAATACAGCTGCGTCGCATAACTTTGGTCGAGTAAAGCAGCCAAAGGTTGCATGGCGGTGACATACTGCTGTCCCCACGCTTCAATTGGGGTTTTAACATCGCTCTCTTGAATGTGCGCATTTGGCGCACGCCCACGATTGACCACTTCGGCCTGATTTTTTTCGATGATGCTTTGTTCCGCATCTAACAAGGCTGGGCTGTCTTGCAACAAACAATACAATGCTAAGACTTCCAAAAAGCCTGCGGTATGTTCATCTATCCCAATTGGGCTATACGGATTAACATCTACCGCACGTAATTCGACATAACCAATACCACGATTGGCAAGTGCTTGAGATGGGGTTTCACCTTCTTGTGGTACTTGTTTTGGGCGCACCAAACTGTAGTACTCATTTTCGATTTGCAGCACATGGTCATTAATTTGAATTGGCTCACCCGTAGCATCATCTAAACCTAAGCGGCTAAATGGCAAGTACGGGGTTTTCACGGCTTTTTGCAAACCATCTAAATAACCTGTTAAGTCATTGTAATGAATACCAAGTTTTTTCTGCGCCGAGTTTTGATAGCCAAAGTTACCCATACGCAACGCAGTCGCATACGGTAAATACAACGTGCCTCTTAACAACGGCAACAAATGATGTTCACGCCCTGTCATAAAACACTGACAAACCGATGGACTCGCACCGACTAAAAACATCACCAATGGCGTTAAACGAATAAAGTTACGAATTAAACCTAAATAACGATGACTACGATAATCTTGCAAACTCAGTGCTTTGAGCTGCTCATCACTTTCATGTTGTTGCAAGGCGGCAAATAAATGTTCAGGGAAGGATAAATTATAATGCACCCCTGAAATGGTCTGCATACGGCGACCATAGCGCACACCTAAACCACGGCGATACAAGGTTTTAAAGCGCCCAATATTGGAGCTGCCATATTGCGCCAGTGGAATACCGTCATCGGTTTCATCGAGCATACACGGCATCGACAGCGGCCAAAGTTTTTCACCTTCGCCTAAGTGCTGATGCACCACGCTATGAATATCTCGCAAATAATCAAGCGCGTGTTGAATGCTGCTTTGCGGTGGAGTAATGAACTCCATCAACGCTTCGGAATAGTCCGTAGTAATATGCGGATGTGTGAGTGCCGAACCCAAGGCTTGAGGATGTGCTTGCTGCGACAAGAAGCCATCGCTTTGCATACGCAGACTTTCGCGTTCAATCCCGCGCAACATCCCTTGAAGCAACGCAGCGTCTACCCATGTTGGTAGAACATCTTGCGCATTTGGTTCGGGTTGACTCATTACACTCTCGCTTAATCCAATACACTACAAATACGACATAAACCACAGGCTGATTTTGGGTCGGTGGCAATTTTCTCTATCATGCAGATGATCTGAGATGAAATTGCTACCGTTCAAGTATAACTTGATTTGGCATCAGCACATGCGCTTGGGCTGTTTTTTCTAACAAAATGATGATTTTGGGGCATGCTGACATTTAATAAAGTGGTCAACGTCAATAAATTTTAATTTGGCAATTTTTTATCACAAAGTTGCACTATAAGACATGCTAAATTTGTGATTTTATAATCAAAAGAACAGAGGTAAATAATAAAGCGTATGAATTATCAGGATTTTTTAGATTTTTGGTTTTCTCCTGCTGCGGAACCGAACTGGTTTGTCAAAAGCGCAGAGTTTGATGCCGTGCTTGCAGAAAAATTTACCGATGTACTGCAACAAGCGGCACAAGGAGAACTATGGACATGGCGCGAAACACCCGCAGGTCGTTTGGCTGAAATCATTGTTTTAGATCAATTATCACGTAATTTATACCGTAATGACCCGCGTGCCTTTGCCCAAGATGGAATGGCCTTGGTGTTGGCACAAGAAATGATTCACTTAAAATTGGATCAGGACTTAAACCCAACCGAACGTCGTTTTCTATATATGCCGTTTATGCACAGTGAATCCAAACGTATTCACGAAGTCGCATTAACGTTGTTTGAAAGTTTGAATGACCCCACCGTGTTGGGCTATGAACTGAAACATAAAGTGATTATTGACCGTTTTGGACGTTATCCACATCGGAATCAGGTGTTGGGACGTCCTTCGAGTGCAGAAGAACTTGAGTTTTTAACCCAACCCAATAGCAGTTTCTAACTGGCGAGCTTGTCTTGGCTGGTTGATGTGTACAGGAGCTTTCACATGAAATATTCCCTACTCGGTCTTGCCCTTGCCAGCAGTTTGCTGTTTACAGGCTGTGCCACGACATCCTCTAAACCGCTCAGCTTTGAGCAGTTGGGGCAATACAGCACCACACCACTGAATGCGCAAACCTATCGGATTAGTTTTTTAGCGGGTCATAACATGAGTTTTGGCACTGCAGAAGAAATTACTTTGGTGAAAGCAGCACAAACCACGCTGCAACACGGTTTTCGCTTTTTTAAAGTTTTAGATGATCCGAGTAACCGTAGCCAGAAACCACCTAGACAAGCCGTGGTTTACCCTGCACCAAGTTACTATCCGTATAGCTATTCGCCGTATGGATATTATCATCGTCGCGCACCATTCTGGCCTGACCCATTCTATGATATGCCGCAAGTGGTGACCCTCGATCCGACTCAAGTGTCTTACACCATTCAGTGTTTTAAAGATCAAAAATCTGCACCTGAAGATGCCTTTGATGCGAGCCTAATTTTACAATCACTGGGGGCAAAATATGGTTTAAGTCCCACAGGACAACCATTACCCCCACCAACCTCTGCCCCTGCCGCGCCCTAATGAGATAAGGATGCCTGCATGAATACAGCGTCTGACCACACTTTAGCGAGCAGCTCGCAGCATAGCTCTCCGAGCCTGCAACGCAGTAAACGCTTTGCCACCATTGCTTTAGTGATTGCCGTGCTGGCATGGCTGGCATTAATGCTGACCGCAAAATTACTGCCTGAATATACGTGGTTGATTCACATTCTAATGCTGTCTGCCGAAGCAGGCGTGGTGGGTGGGCTAGCAGACTGGTATGCGATTACGGTGCTGTTTCGCAATCCTTTTGGCAAAATGCCAATTCCTAAATTCTTACGTGATCACACCGAAATTATTCCACGCAACAAAGACCGTATTGCCGAGTCGATGGGGCGTTTCGTACAGGAAAACTTTTTATCGCCCCAAGTGGTACAAAAAAGCCTGCACAGCACTGACTTATCTTTATCCGTGGGCAAATGGTTGGCGAATCCACAAAATAATGCGCAAGTGACCCAAGTCATTCAGCAGACTGTACCGAAAATTTTTGAATTTGTCGGGCAAGAACAAATTGGGCGCTTTATTCAAAGCAACAGTGTGCAATGGGTTCGCAACACGCAGGTCAACCACTTGGCCAGTGAAATGCTGCGTGCGGTTTTGGAAAATGACTTTCATCAGGATGTGCTGCAACGCGGTTTAGACCTTGCCCATGACTGGATGCTGAAACATCCTGAAAAAAGCCGTGAATTGACCCGTCAATTGTTTAAAGAGCTTGGCGTGTGGAAACTGGCCAAAGGTGCGAGCTGGATTGGAATTGATGTGCAGCAACGCACCATAGATTCTTTACTGCAACGGGTCGAATCTATGTTGGCAGACCCTGAACACCCTTGGCGACAAAAAATTGAAGAGGCTGGGCAACAACTGATGTTACAACTGGCAGATAACAACAGCAGTGCCAGTCTACGTCTAAATGACACTAAAAATGCCCTATTAGACAGTCCACAAGTCTTGAATTTTATCAGTGGTGCAGTGGTGATTCTCTGCAATGCGATTAAGGAAGATTTACAAAAACCTGATTCGGGAATTGCACAAAACCTGCGTGTTGCTATTCAGCAAGTCGGTGAAAATATCATTGCCAATACCGCAGTACGTCAATTACTGAATGAAAAAATGAGTACGATTGCGGTGAACTTGTCAGATCAATATAGTGAAAAAGTAATTCGCTTTATTAGTGAGCGCATTCATGAATGGGACTCGCGCGAAATGATTGGCAAAATTGAAAACGAAGTCGGTGGTGATTTACACATGATTCGGGTCAATGGTGTAGTGGTAGGTGCATTTATTGGTCTGGGATTGGGGATTATTCGGGCATTGGTGGAGTTGATTTGAGATGAAATTTTTTTGATAAGTCGATCTTGAGGTGTTCAATCAAAAATAACGCCTCGAACGATCTATTCAAGCCACATCATCACCCTTTACCCCATTTGCATTCCCCCCTGAAAACGCTACGATGTAAAACAAGCTGCTGCCACAACCAGAACCCCACTATGCTCGATATTCACGCGAAACTGCCTGCTCAAGGTCTGAGTATTTTTAGTACCATGTCTAACTTGGCACAACAACTGAATGCCTTAAATTTATCGCAGGGTTTTCCCGACTTTCCCCCACCTGCAGCATTACTGGATGCTTTAAGCCAAGCCACACACGCAGGCTTCAATCAATATCCTTCGGGCGATGGTTACTTGCCACTACGCGAACAACTGGCACAGCAATTTTTACAGCGTGATCAGCTAATGCTTGACCCGATCAGTGAAATTACCATCACCCCAGGGGCAACACTGGCTATTTTTAGCATCATGCAAACCGTGCTGCAGGCAGGCGATGAAGTCATTATTTTTGATCCAAGTTATGACAGTTATGCACCCTGTGTAAAATTGTTGGGTGCAAAAGCCGTTCATATTCCGCTGCAGGCTCCACATTTTCAGGTGGACTGGAATATGGTCAAAGATGCGATTCATGCCAAAACCCGCATGATCATCATCAACACACCACATAACCCCACAGGCACAGTATGGTCAGCGCAAGATTGGCAGCATTTAATTGATGTTATTCAGGAACATAATATTGTGGTGCTGTCCGATGAAGTCTATGAACATTTGGTCTTTGATGCGCATCAACACCGCTCTGCACTGTCTTTTCCTGAGCTTAGGGAACGCAGTTTTGTCGTGGGTTCCTTTGGTAAAACTTTTCATGTCACAGGCTGGAAAACAGGCTACTGTGCGGCTGCACCTGCCTTAATGCAGCTCTTTCGCCAAGCCTATCAATTTATTAATTTCTGCGGAGTTAGCGCTGTGCAAGTGGCTTTGGCAAATTATATGCAGCAGCACCCTGAACATATTGCAGAACTGGCAAAGTTTTATCAGGACAAACGTGATTTGTTTAATCAAGGCATTGCCAATTCACGCTTTCAATTCAGCCCTGCACAAGGCACTTATTTTCAAAATTTAGATTACAGCAATATCCGTCCCGGCTTAAATGCTGTCGATATGTGCCATTTTCTAGCCGAGGAGCACGGCATTGTCGGTATTCCTGTGTCTGCATTTTATCAAACCCCACCCGATGATTTACGTTTAATCCGTTTCTGCTTTGCTAAAAAAACCGAAACCCTGTTGCGTGCAGGTGAAATTTTATCGGCAATTTAAGCGGCAACAAATGCCACTGAGTTACTGAAAAGCTAAGGCTTTTTATGACCAAATCATGCTAGGGTGAAATTTCAAACAACCGCATATTGAAGCGCAGGATTTGGCATGGCAAGACCTCAGGCACTGGTCGATCACCCTCAGCTTTGGAAAACCTTTTTGGTGTTTCTATTGCCACTGATTGCCACCAATATTTTGCAAAATCTTTCGGGCACCATTAACACGATTTTTGTCGGGCAAATGCTCGGTGTGGAAGCCATTGCTGCGGTGTCGGTATTTTTTCCCATTATTTTTTGCCTGATGGCCTTTGTGATTGGGCTTTCGGCAGGATCGACCGTGTTGGTCGGGCAAGCGTGGGGCGCACAAAATGTCGAAAAAGTGCGTTGTATTGTCGGTTCGACTTTATTTATGACCCTAATTGGCGGCAGTTTCATTGCCTGTTTGGGGGTGATTTTTGCCGAACAAATTTTAATATTATTAGGCACAGACCCTAAAGTGATGCATCTATCCCTGCCGTATGTGCAATGGATGTTGGCAGGCAGCCCACTGCTGTTTGTTTATATTATTTATACCTCTATTTTACGTGGAGTGGGCGATAGCCTTACGCCACTCATTGCCCTGAGTTTGACTAGTTTAATGGGATTGGTGATTACCCCCATCCTGATTGCAGGTTATTTTGGCTTTCCTCGCTTGGGCATTATTGCCCCTGCAATTGCCACCATTCTGGGCTATCTGGCTGTTTTAATTTTTTTGGTGATTTACCTGAATAAAAAGAATCATCCCTTAAAAATGGATGTGCATCTACTACGTCAAATTCGGCATCAACCCAATTTAAGCAAGGTGATTTTACGCTTAGGGATTCCCACAGGCTTACAAATGGTCACTACCTCTATGGCAGGTTTGGTGATTGTCGGTTTGGTCAATCGGCATGGTGCTGAGGCCACTGCCGCCTATGGCGCAGTTAATCAGGTGTTGAACTATATTCAATTTCCTGCGCTATCTATTGCAATTGCCGCTTCAATTTTTGCAGCACAAGCCATTGGTGCAGGCAAAGCCGAATTACTGGCCAAAGTGACCCGTACTGCCTTGGGCATGAATCTGCTAATTACAGGTATTTTAGTCAGCTTGGGTTATTTATTTTCTAAATATCTGATGGCGCTGTTTATTACCGATCCTGCAGTGGTGGTACTGGGTCAGCAACTCTTATTTATTGTGCTATGGGCCATTTTATTTTTTGGTGCCAGTGCAATTTTTGCCTCTATTATGCGCGCCAGTGGCACGGTCAATGTGCCAATGATCATCAATATTTTAGCGATTGTTTTAATTGAAGTGCCGTGTGCTTATTTTTTCAGTCAGTGGTGGGGCTTGCAAGGAATTTGGTATGCCTACGCTTTGGCATTTGTGAGCCTGTGCATCGGTCAAGGTGCGTATTATCAATTTGTCTGGAAGAAAAAAACCATTCAGGTTTTGGTCTGAATGGTCTTTTATATTTGTAAGTTAGATTAACCGCGTTTCTTGCCCAACTTAGTCGCCCATGCGGTAACTTTCTGATAACCCGTTGGAACAATACGCTGGATTAAATCCAAAGTTTTGGCATCATTACCAATCAATAAACGGCGCTTGTCTTTTTGTACCGCTTCTAAAATTTGGCGCGCCGCTTCTTCAGGCGGGCAACGCAATAATTTATTAAAAGCACGTGCCGATTTTTCAGGATTCATGCCCAAAGTGCGCATGCTATCGTTCATTTTAGCATTGTTGGCAATATTGGTACGAATCCCGCCTGGATGCACGCTCAACGCACTCACACCACAATTTTCCAAATCCAATTCCTGACGCAAAGACTCGGTAAAACCGCGCACCGCAAATTTGGTTGCGTTATAAGCCGACTGCGTTGGCTGTGCAGTTAAACCAAATAAACTGGAAATGTTAATGATATGACCATCTCCCGTTTGTTTGATTAAAGGCAAAAATTCTTTGGTGCCATAGACCACACCCCAGAAATTAATACCAACAATCCACTCCAACTCTTCGTAACTTGCACCTTCTACGGTAGAACCCAACGCCACGCCTGCATTATTAAAAATCATATTGACCGAGCCGTGGTCTCGCACAGTTTCAGCTGCCCATTCGCGCATTTGTTCTAATTTAGAAACATCCACCTTTTTAATGGTCACGCGCACATTACTGTCTTTGAGCAAATCCACTGTTTGCGCCAAACCTTGTTCATTCACATCACTGAGCGATAAATGACAGCCTTGCTTCGCCAATAGAACAGCCAATTGCTGCCCAATACCCGAGCCTGCGCCTGTAATTGCGGCAACTTTATTTTTAAAATTTTTCATGTGATTTCCTTGAGTATGTGGCGTGCACAGTTCAGACCTGCTTGTTGTTTTGTAGGGCTGTGCGATGCGCTGTGGTTTAAATATAATTTTGACAATAAGTATTGTCAATATAAGCCAGTACGAATATCGCAAATGAATCTGAAAACATAGGTTTAACAGATAATTATTGCTAGTATAAAGCCTAATTACGGTTCTTATTTGGCTTAACTGAACATGACAGAACAACTGCCCGTGACTGCAGAAACAGAAAAAACCACCCAGAAACAACAAAAAGAACGTCAGTTTAAAGGCTTGTCTTTAACTGAGCGCAAACAGGCGCGTCGTGAAAAACTGATTGAGGCAGGTATTCAAGCCTATGGCACGCATGGTTTTTTTGCCGTGACCGTAAAAGATATTTGTACCGAAGCCAAACTAACCGAGCGCTATTTCTACGAATCCTTTAAAAAAAGCGAAGAACTGTTTCAGACCATTTTTTTAAAATTGATTGATGAATTACAGCAAAATGTCATGCAAGCCATTATGCAAGCCTCGGCTGATCCTAAAAAAATGATTGATGCAGGACTGACTGCTTTACTGACCACGCTAAAAAATAACCCGCAAATGGCACGTATTATTTATATTGATGCCATGCTGGTGCAAGAACTACATAACCAAGCCACCATTCACGAAACTATGTCGCGTTTTGACCGCATGATTCAGGCCTTTGTCATGCTGATGATGCCGCATTTAGACCGCCCCAACCGAGAAATTTCACTGGTAGCGACAGGCTTAAATGGTTATGTCACCCAAATTGCGATTCGCTGGGTGATGAGCGATTTCAAACAATCCATGGAAGATATCTTGTCTTCTTGCCGTATTGTATTTTTATCGTTATTACAGACCTTTTCGGAAAAAGAGCAAGCTTTTGTGAAAGATTCTTCGACATTGTCATAAAATCGAAAAATATTCATAATATTTTTCAAATTCAGAGGGGTCTGCTGACATTTCATAAATGGCTTGCGCTGTAGGCTAAAACTGAGCAGATCAGGCATGAAACGCAGGGAATAGTGGGTCTATTGCCAAGTTTCATAACGCAATCTGAGAAAGTTTTAGCTACAGTCCTTCGGAACGAGCATATTTTTTTGCTGCTATTGCGTTATGAGTCAGTCACTTAGAATAACTAAATTTCCTGCCTCATGCCTTATATCAGCTAAAAAATCTTGCGAGATATATCTCTCACGTCGCAAACATAGACGAAGTGTCAGCAGACCCTATTTACTTTGACTGAATCTGTTCAGTTTTTTCATCAAATCGACACTATTTTGTCACAAATTATTGCAAAAATAGCCCATTCAACCCTTTCTGCAATGATACTGTCATAATTAATCTTTGTAATAAGCCTGTCATAAATAAAACGGTCCACCGTTAACATCTATAGGATATTGCGTTGTGAAAGATGACTACATTTTAATCGTCGATGACGAACTTCCAATTCGGGAGATGATCCATACCTCTTTAGATATGGCAGGCTTTCAGTGCTTACAAGCAGAAGATGCAAAACAAGCTCATCAGATGATTGTCGATCAACGTCCAGTGCTTATCTTGCTTGATTGGATGATGCCAGGCGGTGTCAGCGGTGTAGACTTGTGCCGTCGCCTAAAACGCGATGACAACCTTGCTGAAATTCCTGTGATTATGCTCACTGCACGTGGCGAAGAAGATCACAAAGTTCAAGGTTTAGATGCTGGCGCGGACGACTACATGACTAAGCCGTTCTCGACCCGTGAACTGGTGTCACGTATTAAAGCGGTCTTACGTCGTGCCAATGCCTTAAGCGGTGAAAAAACTATTGATGCCAACGGTTTAATTTTGGACCCAGTCAGCCAGCGTGTCAGTTTTGGTGACAATATTTTAGAAATGGGCCCAACCGAATATCGTCTATTGGCGTTCTTTATGACGCACCCAGAGCGCGCTTACACCCGAGCGCAATTGCTTGACCAAGTCTGGGGCGGCAATGTATATATTGAAGACCGAACTATTGATGTGCATATTCGTCGTTTACGTAAAGTTTTAGAACCGTATGGCGTAGACCGTTTTGTACAAACGGTACGTGGTACAGGCTATCGCTTCTCGACACGTGCGGATGTTGCTTTAGGCTAAAATTATTTTATGTACGAACCTTACCCAGTCCCTGAACTCGCCCGTGACCTCAAACAAGTTCGTTACAGCAGTTTATGGACTTTTGCCAAACAAGATTTTCGTTTATTGGCCTTTTTCCTAATTATTGCAAGCTTGATTGGTTTTGGGATTGGGTATTTTTGGATTTGTATTAGCCTCGCCTTTTTGCTGTTTTTTCTTCAGCAAATGCGCTCCCTCTATTTAGTTAATGATTGGATTTCCAATCGTCCTTATGATGTGCCGCCAAATCTGCATGGTATTTGGGGTGCATTACTGTTCAATGTTTATCGCTCACAACGTCAGGAACGTATCGTTCAGGCCGAAATGGTCGGGTTGATTGATCGCGCCCAGTCTTCATTGGTGGCGTTGGATGAAGCCGTGATGCTGATTGATGAAAATCATCAAATTGAATGGTGGAACCCTGCTGCTGAAAAGCTATTGGGTATTCAGCCTTTAGACCGTGGACGCAACATCCTCACTATTTTGCGCCAACCTAGTTTTATTGAATATTTTAATCATATTGATCAAGCACCTGACGGTTTAAAAATGAAATCTAGCGTGCATGAAGGGCAATATGTGCAAGTCAAAATGACTCAGTTTGGTGGCGATAGCCGTTTGTTATTTGCTTACGACATGACGCGTATGCATAACCTAGAACAAATGCGTAAAGACTTTGTCGATAATATTTCACACGAATTACGCACTCCGCTAACGGTGCTGAGTGGTTATATCGAAACCTTTACCGATCAGGAAGATATTAACCCGCGTTGGAAACGTGCTTTTGAGCAAATGCAGTCACAAACCCGACGCATGAACGCTTTGGTAAATGACCTGCTGCTGCTGTCGCGTCTGGAAAATGAAAAAACCATCGCCAAAAATCAAATTATTGAAATGCCAAGTTTAATGAATCAATTATTTGACGATGCACATGCCTATAACGTCGATTATGGACATACGCTCAACTTAAATATTGACAGTCATTATGATCTGATTGGTTCAGATGTAGAACTGGCTAGCGCCTTTAGCAACCTAATCACCAATGCAATTAAATACACCCCAAAAGGCGGGACGATTACCATTGGCTGGCATGATGATGGCAATCAAGGTTATTTTACTGTGGAAGATACAGGCATCGGGATTGATCCGAAACACTTACCACGCTTAACCGAACGCTTTTATCGTGTAGACAGCGCACGTAGCCGACAAACAGGTGGTACTGGTTTAGGTTTAGCAATTGTGAAGCACGTTTTGATGCAGCATAATGCACACTTAGAAGTCGAATCTAAAGAAAATCAAGGCTCTACATTTAAAGTCGTGTTCCCAAAAGAGCGTTTGTATTACGAGACTTAATAGGAAAACTCTCCCCTCTGATAATATAAGAAGGGAGGGTCTATTTAGTTATATATCACGTTGTTGTAATTGCAGTGTTGGTTGTGTATGAAGCGTAGTCCATTCTTCAAAGCTCATCCACTGTTCTGTCCCGACTTCTGATAAACGCACTTGTTCAACCCAATTTGGATCTTCAGCCAACATAATAATTTCTTCTATTTTTACAGGACCTTTTGGTGTCGAATCAGATAATAAATAGAAGAATTTAGTTGTACTTGGCTTCCCCATATAAACATTTGCTTTATCTACAATTCCTTGTACTTGTTCACTAGACGCAATTTTTTTGCTTGTATCTGCTGCTTTATCCAATACAACTTTAGAGGTTGAGGCTAAGGCTTTAGAACCATCTACAATATTATCTTTTGCTGATTTAAATAAAGCATTCAAACGCTCTCCATCATCCATTTTAAAATCTTTTAAAATAGTTTGTTCTGCATTTTCTATTGTTAAATCAAGATATGGTGCTTCAGAAAAACCCATCCCGTTAGCAACAAAAATCGTAGGGATAGATGAACGATGTGAGTTATAAGCTTTCACGCGAGCATTATATTCATTGCGCCATTGAGAAATTTCATGCTCACATTGCTCAATATTTGTAATTAAGCGATGGTATTGTTGGTCTGCCTTTAAATCAGGGTATCTCTCAGCCATACCCTGTAAGTTCGTTAACATCATATTACTATCTTGATAACTAGAATAGATAGCATTCATTCCTGTTTCTTTAACTACTGTTAAATGTGTCAATTGCTCACTTTCTTGATAACCTCGAACAACATCCATAAGCTGATTAATTAAATTAACTTTTTTACTAATTGAGACAGAAATATTGGATAAAGACTCTTTAATATCATGCGCCTTACGCTGCAGCGAATTATAAGAAGTAAGAACCAAATAAATAATCGCTGCAATTAAGGCAAGTAAAATCCATAACCACATAAATAAAACCCTCATTTTATAATGCATCTGCCTACAAAATAGGCAGATATTTAATATTGAGGGATAATTGTAACGTTATAAATTGAAAATTAAAGTAAAAAGCCTAACTTTTTCCCCATTTCCACCACAGAGTTGGCTTTGAATTCGGCATCCCACTGCATTTTATTTTCTTCAAACAAAACAATCGCGGTTGAACCCAAATAAAAACGTCCTAATTCTGCACCTTTTTCAAGGAATAATTGGTGCTGATTCAGCTCCAAACGCCCCGATGGTTTGACCTTGCCTGTCGCCACGGTTTCAATGCCCGCTACAATCATGGCACCCACTAAAACAACTGCCATACGCCCCAGTTCGGTATCAAACAAACACACCATGCGCTCATTGCGGGCAAATAAACCCGGAATATTTTCGGCTGTGGTTTGATTGACAGAAAACAACTCGCCCGGCACATATAACGTTTCGGTGAGTGTGCCTGCAAAAGGCATGTGTACACGGTGATAATCGCGCGGAGATAAATACACGGTTGCAAATTGACCATTTTTAAATGGTTCAGCCAATTGCGGGTCGGCAATTAAGTTTTCAACAGTAAATTGCTGACCTTTGGCCTGAAAAATTGCCCCATCTTCAATTTTACCCAACTGTGAAATCGCCCCATCTGCAGGCGATACAATGCTGTTCGGATTGCTGTCAATTTCCCGCACACCCTGCTTTAAAGAACGGGTAAAAAATTCATTAAAAGATTTATATTTCAAGGCATTGCTTTGTTCTGCCAAAGACATATCAATGCCGTATTGCGCCTTGAATGCAGTGATCACCGCATTTTTGAGCACAGGATGCTCACTGGCTGCAAGTTTACCCACAACACGTGATAATTGATGTTGTGGCACAACGCGTTGTGCCTGAATGAAAATTTGTTTTTTTAAACGTGATGTGAGGCTCAAGACGGCAACTCTCCAGTAATAACAGGACTGTCAGGGCGGTTGCCCCATTCACTCCACGCACCATCATAGGCCTGAATTTTCCAACCCAATAAACGCCCTAAAATGTAGGCCAAACCTGAACGGTGATGTGACTGACAATACACCACTACAGGTTCGTTTAAATTGAATCCGAGTTGTTCCAGACGCTGTCGTGTGCGTTCTAAGGGATGCAATTTTAAATGATTTTCACGATTAAGGGCAGTACTCCATTCAAAATGCAATGCCCCAGGAATGTGACCGCCGCGTCGTGCAGCCAAACGCAGCCCTGTATATTCATCTATGGTGCGGCAATCCCAAAGTTGCACCGACTGGTTTTGGCACTTTTCTAATAGCTCATCATATTGAATTCGATACTGATTTTTCTCAATAACAGGAACAAGCGTGCTGACGGGTGTTATTGGTTCAATCTCAGAAGTGGTTGGAAAACCTGCTGCCAACCATGCGTGAATCCCACCATTGAGCAAACTGGTATTTTCAAAGCCTAAACAGTGTAAATTCCAAATCAGACGCCCTGCCCATGCGCCACCTTCATCGTCATAGGCGACCACATGATGCTCAGGCGAGATATTCAAATACTGAATCAAGTCTTGTAAAGCCTCGGGTTCAGGCAATAAACCCGATGTATCTTCATCCTGACGTAGCAACATGCTCGGTTTGACCTGTAAAGCATGCGGAAGATGCAATTGCTCGTACACCGAATTGCGGCTCAAATCGACAATGCGCAATTTTTCATGCCCTAAAAAGGGAACTAAATCTTCTGCTTCAATCAGCAGTCCAAAATTGAATGGAGAAGTGCTCATTTTTATGCGGTTCAGTCTGTTTGGCAATCAACTTTAACTTAGTATAGGTCATTTTTGATAGCATGCTGTTTTTTTCATAACTTTCGCAGAATTTTAACAATCACATGCTTTAATCTAGAAAAAAACCGAAGATTTTCTTCGGTTTTTTCAATGTGCTCAGGTTTTAAACAGGCGTTTGTATTTCAAAAACTTGGCGTAAATATGCCAAGAAGGTGTCATTATCGGTCATGGTTTTACCCGGACTATCGGACAATTTCGCCACCGACTGACCATTACATTCCACCAATTTCAACACAATATTTAGCGCAGTTTGCCCCATATCATTGGTTAAGTTGGTACCAATCCCAAAACTAACCTGAAAACGGTCTTTAAAATACTGATGCAAGGCCCATGCTTTTTCGACATTTAAACCATCACTGAAGGTCAGCATTTTAGTTTTACTGTCAATTTTTAGCTTTTTATAATGTGCATAAGCTTTATCGCCCCACACATACGGGTCGCCACTGTCATGTCGCAAGCCATCAAATAACTTGGCAAAATACAAATCAAAGTCACGCAGGAAAGCATCCATCCCGACCACATCAGTCAAGGCAATGCCTAAATCACCCCGATATTCTTGCACCCAAGTTTCTAGTGCGGCTTTTTGGAAGTCACGTAAACGTACATCTAGCGCCTGAAATGCCTGTAAAAACTCATGTGCCATTGTCCCAATTGGGGTAATGCCTAATTCTTTAGCCAACAGTACATTACTAGTACCACGAAACACTTCAGGTACAGCTTGATGAAAAGCCGCAATCACGTGCTTTTGCCATGCAAAACTATAACGGCGGCGCGTACCAAAATCTGAAACCAAAAATGGTGGATCTTCAGGCAGTTGCTGCTGTTGGTAACTTTGAATCAGGGCAATTTTTTGCTGTAAACGGCGCTCACCTTCTGCCCAAACCTCATCATTACGGATGCGCTGAAAATACAGTTCATTGACAATTGCCAGGACAAAAATCTCGAACATCATGGCCTGTACCATCGGGCCTTCTACCCGAATATCCAAACGACCTTGCGCATCAATACTGGCGTGAATAAAACGACGCTTGAGCTGAAATAATTCTAAATAATCAACAAAGTCACTTTTAATAAAGCGTAAATTACGCAAATACTGCAATTCATCTTCTTTAAATTTCAACTGACACAAATGATCAAGCTGCGCATTCAACTCAGCTAAAATATCGCTCAGTGGATACGCGGTATCTTCAAGATTACGGCAGCGGAATTGATACACACTGTGCGTTTGCGGAAATTTATGCAGCACCACCTGTAACATGGTGAATTTATATAAATCAGTATCGAGCAGAGATTGAATAATGGGGGTCATAGGGATCATCATTTCGCGGTACTTCTTGCATTAAAGCATACTTTATTCAGCAAAAAAGGGCTTTTATCGACAATCTTGTTACAACTTTGCTGAAGTGTAGCCTTCCCAAGATATTTTACCTCTCTGCGGGCAGCTACCGTTCTGATGCTTTCGTGATTGATGTTAATGCACGCCAAAGTGCCTAAGTTTGCTACAATCTGCAGCCATCCCCCACACTGAGAAAATTAGTCCCCCATGCGCGCATTATTACAACGAGTTCTTGAAGCCAAAGTCGTGGTCGATGGTGAAATCACTGGCGAGATTCAACAGGGTATTTTGGTATTTTTGGGCTTAGGCAAAGACGATAATTTTGAGAAAGGCAAAAAGCTGATTGATAAAATTTTAAAATATCGTTTTTTTGATGATGAACAAGGCAAAATGGGTTGGAATGTCAGTCAGGCCAATGGCAGTGTGTTATTGGTTTCACAATTTACCCTCATGGCACAGACTCAAAAAGGTTTACGTCCTGATTTTGGCCCTGCGATGCCCCCAAACGATGCCAAAGCGCTGTATGAACAATTGGTGGACTATGCCAAAAGTCAGTTTGACAGGGTGGAAACAGGTATTTTCTCTGCCGATATGAAAGTGCATTTGGTAAATGACGGACCTGTGACTTTTTGTTTGGAAGTCGAGTAAATCACATATAAAAAAACCTCTGTCAAAAATTGATCAGAGGTTTTTGTTTGGGTCTGAGCAGCTTATTTACCCGTTTTTTGTTTAATAAACTGGCGTGCCATTTTAATTTTTTCTTTTACAGGTTTTGGTAGTTTAGGTGGAATCAATTTCGCTGCTTGGTTAAACCACACCAATAAGCCAAAATCACCTTCCATTTTAATGCTGCCATTTTGCATGCCTGTCATAAATGCAGTTGGATCACCTTTCATTAAGGTTTTTACGCCTTGCTCGCTGTCTGCAAACTGCAAAATAAAATCGGCTTTTTCTGCATCGCCTGCCACAGTGTCAATATGTCCATTGTTGACAATAATTTGACGCGCCATACCCAAGTCTGTGCCAATTTGAATACGGAACTGGCGTTCATGCACCAACTCAATAAATTTTGGACTGGTACGTGCCAGTTGTTTCATACGCAATGCCAAACCTGCCACGAGAAGGTCAAGTGGATCGGTGCTGACATCAACCAAAGGAAGTTTGACCACAGGAATTGCAGAAAGTTTCATGACAGTGAAGCCTATTGTAATTGTTGGATAATGAACAGACTCATCCTATCACAACTCCCGCTTTTTGCTGCAAGGCTTTGTATAACAATCTTTAGGAGGGTGTTAAAATTTTGTCGCTGTTTGGATGGCGCAAACTGCCGTACAGATAAAGCAAAAAAGATGCAAACCAGTTGCATCTTTTTAAAGTTTTTGAATTTAGTCTGTACGATTTAGCGGCTTGAGCACTGCTGCTGATCGTCTTCATAGACTGGGGTATGTTCGATATAGCGACGTTTTGCCAAAGCACGCTCTGCCCGACGGTCTTCTCGTAATAATAATAAAGTCACCAAAGTCATCGCCAAGAAAATTGCCGACAAGTAACTGTAGGTAATTGGCAGTTCAAATA
Organism: Acinetobacter sp. Lyrl_1; assembly: GCF_051948795.1. Classification (NCBI taxonomy): domain Bacteria; kingdom Pseudomonadati; phylum Pseudomonadota; class Gammaproteobacteria; order Moraxellales; family Moraxellaceae; genus Acinetobacter; species Acinetobacter sp. Lyrl_1. Next base: position 50,082 of record NZ_JAYJLK010000007.1, on the reverse strand, counting down.
CGCTTTGCACACTGTAGCGCACCACTTCCAATAAACCCCAAAACACCATACCTGCCAACATAAAGTTTAACCAGCGACGATAAGGCGAAAAGAAAACAGCAATCAACGCAGCTGCGACGAGGCTTAAGCCTACAATGGTCGCTAAATTCGCTGTTAGCATAAAAACCTCCGTCTAAAGATGCAGCCTCTTTTTGAATTGGTCTGCGACTTCAAATACCGTTTAAATAAATAATGGATGTCGATTTAAATTCTATGTCTGCATTATGCTGCGTTTTCTAGATAAAAAAAGACTTGTATTTTTATAAAGCGACACACCTTGTCGCAATATTATATTGTCATTACATTTTTTAAATTTTGTAGTTTTCGGGAAGCTAAGCTAGCTCTTTATTCGCGTGTCATTACAAAAAAACACCTTATTTTTTTGCCTTAAAAAATATTTTTTTCATTCAATGCTGTTGCGGTTTTTATCGACAGTTTTTGTTTACCGTTCATCGTTATCTGCTGATTATACAAACAAAAAACGCAGCATGACTGCTGCGTTTTTTTCATTGAATTGTCATATTAGGCACGGTTCAAGTCTTTGTCATGCACGCCCAATAAGTACAGCACACCATCTAAGCCCACGCTTGAAATGGCTTGATTGGCGTTTTGACGTACCAACGGTTTAGCACGGAACGCCACACCTAAACCTGCAATAGAAAGCATTGGTAAGTCGTTCGCACCATCACCCACCGCAATGGCTTGTTCCAAAGAAATCCCCATTTTGTCTGCCAGTTCACGTAGCAATAATGCCTTACGCGCACCATCCACAATGTGACCTTTTACTTCGCCTGTAACCATGCCATTTTCCACATCTAGAATGTTGGCATGCACTTCATCAATCCCCAATTTTTCCTGCAGATATTCTGCGAAATATTGGAAACCGCCCGACAAAATAGCGGTGCGATAACCCAAAGATTTCAGGGTTGAAATCAGGCGTTCAGCACCTTCGGTCACGGTCAGACGTTCGGCAATTTTAGGCAACACAGCAGCATCTAAACCTTTGAGCAATGCTACGCGCGCGCGGAAACTTTGCTGAAAATCCAGTTCACCCTGCATGGCACGTTCGGTAATGTCCGCCACCTGATCGCCCACACCTGCCTCAATCGCCAACTCATCAATCACTTCTTGTTCAATGAGCGTTGAGTCCATGTCAAAACACACCAAACGGCGGTTACGACGGTAGGCATTGTCTTCTTGTACCGCGACATCCACACTCAGTTCATTCGACAGGCTTAAACACGCAGCACGCATGGCAACTGCATCTAGCATTTGTCCACTTAATCCAAACTGAATGCAAGCACGTTTAGGTTCATCTTCGGCTACATTAAGCTGTGGGCGACCCGACAAACGGGTTACAGTTTCAATGTTAAAACCTTGGCTAGATACAATATGCGTGACCGCCTGTAAATGTGAGGCATTCAGCTCTGGTGCCAGTGCAGTCACGATATAACGGGTACGACCGCCTTCTTTGACCCATTGCTCATATTCAGTTGCAGAGATTGGTTTAAAACGCACAGTTAAGCCAATATCATGTGCTAAAATCAGAATCTCCTTCATGGCTAAAGCAGTTGCAGTCTGGTCTTCTGATGCAACAACAATACCTAAAGTCAGTTGATTATGAATAACAGCTTGGCCAACATCTAAGATTTGTAAGGAATGAGCGGACAATACCTGCATTAATCGAGTAAACTGATTAGGTTGGTCAGGTCCTAAAAATGATATAAGAATGATTTCTCGCATGAATTGACTCGGGTCTGAGCTACAACTATTGTGAGAATCATAATCTAAATTGAATATAAATGCCTTGGAAGTTTTACCTTGAATGCGCCTAGACAAGGGCTATTTGCTAGCCTATTGATTGTAAGTTTTGCTTTTCACACCTTTTTATTGGTGCTTGCAACAACACACCAATTAAATGAAAACCGCGCCAATCAGGGGCAGTTAATGACCAGCCAACTGGTCACAGACAGCCTTTCTGAGCTGGAACCTGCCAATACAGTATCACTGGCATTATTGGTGAATCGTTATGCCACCAATCCAAGCATTGCTTCTATTCGTATTTTAGATGCGCAAAATCAGGTCTTGGCGACAGGTGGACAGTCACGTACCCGTGAAGGTGAAGTCTTTGTCCGCGATGCAATCATCAATGAAAAGAAAGTCGGCAGCATTGAAATTACCTTAATTCAGCCAAGTATTGGTGAAATTCTGCGTACCCAATGGTTAGCGACACTTTTATCATTATTGGTTCATGGCTTGTTATGGTTGGCTTATCGCGCGATTGCCCGTCCAAGTCGTAGTGAATATTTAGCACGCATTAATAATGAATCTCGCCTTAAACACGAATTACAATTATTGACGCAAGCCCTTGAACAAGAAAAACATCAAACGGCTTTGGCACTTGCGCAGGCACAGCAACAGCCTAAACCTGTGATGTCGCCTAAAGCAAACAAAGCCATTGAGCAAAGCCAAGAGCAAAACAACATTGCGCTGAATATTCAGTTTTATGACCCGAAACAATTATTAGACACGGTCACGCAAAGTGTGTCTGTGCCTTATTTTAGCTTATGTCAGATTTTCCTGAACAAAAGCATTGAACTGTGCGTACAACACTACAAGTTAAACCGTTCCGACATTCAAACAGTACAACCATTCCATGAAGATGGCGCAACACTCAGTATTGCAGCCAATACACCAAATGCAGCAGCCTGTATGGCCATGATTGGCACGGTGTTCCAGTTATTGTCTGAAGTGCTGTATAAGCGTTATCGTGAAGAAAAGCGTTTTGTGTTGCAAACTCGCAGTGGTTTATCAACCGCAGTCGAAGCCATGCAGTTATCTGCAGTGCAGGCAGCAGAGCGTTTGGTGCATCAATTATCTGCTCGTGAAAATGCAGTGCATTTACCGAATGAATTACTAGATGAACTGTCTACGCATTATGAATTGGTGAGTATGCCAAATCCGACCAATGTGCTGATGCGCCATGCCTTTATGGTTAATGGCATGGACAGCCAATCGGCTGAGTTGGCGCAAAGCCTGCGAACTGAAATTCTAAAAGGCAAACATTCAAGAGCTTCTTAAAATAATCCATGAGATGCCTTAAAAGCATAAAAACCTGAGTATGCACACATACTCAGGTTTTTTATACTCACAGATGCTAGATCACATCCATTTACTGCAGCCCAATTTACACATTCAACTGCTTCTGCTCGACCAAATACATTTGCGCATTGTGTACAGCAGCCTGCCCCACCACAGCAGCTTTCTGCCATTCGCCATTGGCTTGTAGCTCCCACGCATTTTGATTGTCATGCAAATAACTCAGCAAGCCATCTTCTACAATACGCTGTTTAATTTTCTCATCCAAAATAGGGAAGCAAGTTTCCACCCGTGAAAATAAGTTGCGCCCCATCCAGTCTGCGCTGGCGCAGTACAATTTTTTTGCACCACCATGCTCAAAATAATACACGCGGGTATGTTCCAAAAAGCGTCCCACAATCGAACGGACATGAATACGCTCAGACATACCTTTCACTTTTGGAATCAAACAACAAATCGAGCGGATAATTAAATCGACCTGTACCCCTGCCTGCGAAGCACGGTACAAAGCCGTAATTAACTCAGGCTCAGTCAATGCATTGACTTTAATGATAATTCGGGCAGCTTTGCCTGCTTGTGCAAACCCGATTTCTTGTTCAATCAGTTTGAGCAATTCACTGTGCAAGGTAAATGGTGCATGCAGCAAGTTTTTTAATTTTGCCGATCTGCCCATGCCTGTGAGTTCCTGAAACACCCGATGCACATCTTCACAAATATCAGGATGTGTGGTCATCAAACCATAGTCGGTGTACATACGTGCATTGCCCGCATGATAGTTGCCTGTACCCAAATGCACATAGCGCACCAACTGATCTTGCTCACGACGCACAATCAAAATCATTTTGGCATGGGTTTTATAGCCGACAATGCCATACACCACCACTGCGCCTGCCTCTTGCAAGACGTTGGCGACCATAATGTTGGATTCTTCATCAAAACGTGCGCGTAGCTCGATCACGGCAGTGACTTCTTTGCCATTACGTGCGGCTTCTGCAAGTACCTGCACAATTTCAGAATCTGGGCCACTACGATACAGCGTTTGCTTAATCGCCAACACATTTGGGTCTTTCGCCGCTTCTTTGAGTAAATTAATCACTGGCTGAAAAGAGTCAAATGGGTGATGTAGCAACACATCCTGCTTTTTCAGAATCTCAAACATCGGTTTTTGCTTCCGAAATATTTTTGGAATCACAGGTGCAAAAGGTGGATATTTCAATTCAGGTCGGTCAAAACTACTGGTCAGACGCGACAGGTTAATCGGCCCGCTAATCCGATATAATTGCTGCTCATCTAAATCAAACTCTCTGAGCAAATAATCAATAATATCTTGCGGGCAATCATCTTCAATTTCTAAACGTACCGCACGCCCAAAACGACGTGACGATAATTCATCTTTTAAGGCAACTGCCAAATCATCGACATCTTCGGCCAAAATCAGGTCGGCATTGCGGGTCACTCGAAACGCATAGCAACCTGTGGCTTTCATGCCTGGGAACAGATCATTGATATGCTGCTGAATAATCGCAGTCAAGAAAATATGTTCAGTCGCACTACCTGCCACTTCTTTTGGCAAATTGATTAAACGTGGCAAAGAGCGTGGCGCAGGCACAATCGCCATTTCAATTTCACGTCCAAAAGCATCTTTGCCTTGTAAACTGACAATAAAGTTCAGACTTTTATTGACCAAACGCGGAAATGGATGCGATGGGTCTAGGCTAATTGGCGTTAAAACAGGCTGTACCTGACGGGCAAAATAATCGGCAATCCACGCTTTATGTTTATCCACAATGTCATGGTATTGAATAAAGTGAATCCCTAAACTTTGCAGCTGCGGCAAAATGGCATAATTTAAAGTGTCGTATTGCTGCTTCACCGCCTGATGCACTTTATCAGACAGTTCTACCAAGACCTGTTCAGTCGGAATGGCATCTGGGGTACGGGTAATGGCATTCAAATCGAGTTGCTTCATTAAACCTGCAACGCGAATTTCAAAAAACTCATCTAAATTACGTGAAAAAATAATTAAAAAATTGAGTCGCTCTAAAATAGGTAACTCTGGGTCTAAAGCTTGCGCCAAGACCCGACGGTTAAACTCAATTAAAGAGAGTTCACGATTAAAATAAGTATCAGATGAATGCTGAAAGTGTTCCATATCTTCTCTATGCTGTTTTTAAGACAGTCTGCTTATTTCGCCTCTGTGCAAGGCATGGTAGGTAGAGATTATGACAATCATGTTACACCCACAATCAATCGCAGAACATTTCGTCAAAATTGGGTATATGTAAAAAATTGATTTTTATTTATTTTATTTTACATTTAATCTATTTTTATAGCAAAAAGGAAGATTTCGCCCTTCCCTTTCGCGGCCAGTTCGTTATCTAGTTTTAGCCAAGTAAGTGCTGACTTTGTACTCGCTGTACTCCTTGTGCCAACATCTGTTGCCATGCTTGTTCTAAAGAGCCATTTAAATCAATCGCTTTGGTGGCATCTTCAATCACATAGGTGCTAAAACCCAACTCACAGGCATCTATTGCCGTCCACGCCACACAAAAGTCGGTGGCAATGCCCACAATATAAACCGTATCAATTTCACGGGCTTTTAAATAGGCCGCCAAGCCTGTGGTGGTTTTGCGGTCTGCTTCCATAAAGGCAGAATAACTGTCTATTTGCTCGTGAAAACCTTTGCGTATAATCAATTGTGCTGTAGGCAAATCTAAATCTGGGTGTAATTCAGCATCAGCTGTGCCTTGCACACAATGCACAGGCCACAACACTTGCTCGCCATAACTGAGCTGAATCTGCTCATAGTCCTGTTTGCCTGCATGGTTGGCAGCAAAGGACACATGCGTTGCAGGATGCCAGTCTTGGGTGATCACAATGTTCTGAAACACACGTCCCAACGCATTAATGCAGGGAATAATTTGATCGGCATTTGCAACCGCCAAATTACCTCCTGGACAAAAACCATTTTGCACATCAACCACAATCAAGGCATTATTCAGCTGCTGCATGCTGTTTCCTTTCCCATCTTAAACGCTACCCTCAGCATAGCTGAAATTTAAGTCTGAGTTGTATCGCTTTGATAAAAATAAAAAGAATCGTTTTCGGCACAATGTTGATAGTTCGGTAGCTGTAACAATAATTGCCGTACAAAACGTGGATAGATTTTGGCTTTGCGTGCAGTCGCGGCATGAAAATAAAAATAAGGCAGTGGATGCCGAGTTAAATAATTGACCAAATGCTGTCGGGTTAAACGCATCACCTGAAAGGCATCAATACCTGCGTTGACATCTTCATAAGTAGCTTGATCGGCAAATGCCAGCCACGCGTTTTGTTTTGGAGAAGTCCGTGTTGCTCGAAAATGGCGTTTCAGTTCTAAAATAAATTCATATTCAATCAGATACAGCGAAAACTGCTGTTGATCCAACTGAAATTCTGCAATCAATTTTTTCTGCTTCAAATGATACTCTTATATTTACTGTTTTTTAGGACTTATTATACCTTGCTTGCGTCATTGCCACCCAGTAGAACAGGCAGCTTTGCGACAGTACTTGTCACACTTCATTCGAGCATTTTCTCTCAAAAATCAGCGATCAACATACAAAAAAATAGCCTGCAGGTGCAGGCTATTTGGTCTTTCAACTGTTCTCATCCTTTTAAACAGTTTGAATACGACGTACCAATAACAACATGAAAATGGCTGAAATAATAATACATGGAATGGCTGCTGAAATAACCCCAGCCGCACCAAAGCCTGCTGCCAACAACTGACCTGCAATAGCAGGGCCAAGCATTGCGCCTACACGACCAACAGCAGAGGCAACACCGACCCCAGTACCACGTACTTCGGTTGGGTAGACAATACTACCAAAAGCATATAACACGCCCTGACAGCCAATCACAAAAGCACCGACCAAAGCTGAAGCCATATACATTTGCATGAGTGAACCCGCTGCATTTAGAGCAAATAAACCTGCCAAAATACCACCATACATCAATAAAATCACGTAGGCTTTTTTCCAACGGTCGGTCAGCATACCCAAAATTACAGTACCGACTGTCGCACTCACCATGAAATAGAACTGTGCAGTACTGCCTTCTTTACGCGAGAAACCTAATTCCATAAATAAAGATGGTAACCAGCTCAACATGATGTAAACCACCATCAAGGTAAAGAAGTAACTCACCCAAATAAATAAGGTACGCAATAAGTTTTGTGAATTAAACAAATCTTTAAAAGATGCTTTTGGCGCAGCATTTTGTGCTGTGACATCTTTACCTGCCGCTTGTGCTTTTAAGAATTCACGTGATTCTGGCAATAACCACATCATCAATGGAATGACAATAAATGGCAGCAAACCACCCAAATAGAAAATGTTTTTCCAGTTTGAGCCAAAATCTGTACTGGCAATTAAAGATAAAATGGCTGCACCCACAGGCATACCACAATACATCAAGCCCACAGCACGACCACGGTTTTGTGGCGAAACAGCTTCAGATGCCAAAGTAATTAAAATTGGCATGGCTGCCCCTAAACCTGCACCTGCCAAGAAGCGCACCGCCAATAGGCTTTCAAAGCTATTCACCCACACCGTACATAAGGTAAATAAAGCAAAGACTGCTGTAGACCAGATTAATACTTTTTTACGACCAATACGGTCTGCAAAACGTCCGCCAACCAAAGCACCTGGCAATAAACCTAAAATACCCGCACTAAAAAATACCCCAAGCTGCGAGCTGTCTAAACCAAAATGCTCACGGATACCTGCCGCAGCAATACCTGCTGCCTGAATATCCAGACCTTCAATCACTGCAATTAAAAAGCAGATCGCGACGGTAATAACCGCATGCCGCTGATCGCTATGTTGTGTTGATCTATCCATTGGGTCCCTCTACTAGAATTAGATAGCCATGTGAAAGCCTGCATCTTGCGCAGTTTTAAACTGCAGCAATAGCTATCAATAAGTGTTAGACCAAAGTGAATTTTTTCAGATCAGCGCAAACGTGTTGCGCAGCATGTAGAAAAAAACATAGCGAAAAAAACAATAAATCTGGCAAATTACACGCTATTTTCCCGCTTAAAGCAGTAAATTCAGCGCAAGATTTCTCACCATTTAAGAAGTCAGCGACAACATAGGTAGACTTAAAAGCTATTATTCTTAAGAATCAAAAATCAAAATATCCCGATTAAAACAGTCAGATATAAGAGCTATAAGGTCTGAATTGAGCGTTTTTTTATATAAATATCTAGGGTCTGTTGACAATTCATCTATGTTTGCGACGTGAGAGATATATCTCGCAAGATTTTTTAGCTGATATAAGGCATGAGACAGGAAATTTAGTCATTCTAAATGACTGGCACATAACGCAATAGCAGCAAAAAATATGCTCGCCCTGAAAGGCTGTGGCTAAAACTTTCTCAGATTGCGTTATGAAACTTGGCAATAGTCTCGCTATTCCCTGCGTTTCATGCCTGATCTGCTCAGTTTTAGCCTACAGCGCAAGCCATTTATGAAATGTCAACAGACCCTATATTCAGCGTTGTATTTCAAACTTGAGGCTAAAAAAGTGCTGATGGGGTTGCGCCATACCAATGAAAATTTGGGTACAAAGGAGATGGTTATTATTTTTTTATTTTGAACAACAAGCTGCTGATCCTAAAATACTAAATTAAACAAAGTTTATGATTGCTTTGACGAAAGCATATTGTTCTGACACACTGAATCAGTCATAATTTGGCTAAGCATTATTTAATCAATTTGATTGAATTTTGACCCAAATCAAAATACTGCAACCATCCACATCTACCTTTTCTACACCTCTGTGGATGGAAAAATAGGATCTTTTTAAAAAATGACTCAGCAAGCACAGACCATTCAAGGCTCAATTGTCGCAATTGTCACCCCAATGTTAGAAGATGGCAGCGTAGATTGGAAAGGTCTCGAGAAGCTCGTTGAGTGGCACATAGAACAAGGTACCAACAGTATTGTTGCTGTAGGTACAACTGGTGAAGCATCGACCTTAAGTATGGAAGAGCACACCAAAGTGATCGCAGAAATTATTCGCGTCGCAAATAAGCGTATTCCTGTCATTGCTGGTACTGGTGCAAACTCAACGCATGAAGCCATCGAACTGACCAAAGAAGCACAACAATTGGGCGCAGATGCGGCCTTATTGGTAACGCCTTATTATAATAAGCCAACTCAGGAAGGTTTATACCAGCACTATAAAGCAATTGCAGAAGCAGTTGATTTACCTATCATTTTATATAATGTACCGGGTCGTACTGGTGTAGATATGTCAAATGAAACGGTCATCCGTCTTGCAGACATCCCAAATATTGTGGGCGTAAAAGATGCAACGGGCGATGTGCCACGTGGTCAGCAATTATTGGCTGGCTTAACAGGCAAAAACATGGTGGTGTATTCAGGCGATGACGCTACGGCATATCAATTGATGCTGCACGGTGCAAAAGGCAATATTTCTGTAACTGCCAATGTTGCACCAAAAGCCATGAGCCAAGTTTGCGCGGCTGCAATCGCAGGTGATGCTGCAGGTGCAGAGCAACAAAACAGTGCGATTGCAAATTTACACAATATTCTATTTTGTGAATCGAACCCAATTCCTGTGAAATGGGCACTTCATGAAATGGGATTAATTGGTACAGGAATTCGCCTGCCATTAACTCCGCTTGCAGAACAATATCGTGCACCGTTACGCGAAGCCCTTCAGGCTGCGGGTGTCATTCAATAAAAGAGCTTAGTATGATGCAATTACGTTTTGGTTTTATCGCCGCACTTTCAGTATTGAGTTTGGCTGGTTGTAGTTCTCTTGCCATCAATAATGGTTCATTGGACTATAAAGACGCCGCTACTTTAGCACCACTTCAATATCCAGAAGGTTCTGTGGTTCGACCTGCAACACCGTTGTATCCTGCACCAAGCGTTGACCCTTTAGCAACGGCAAATGCACCTAAGCTTGAAAATGCACGTGGCAACCGTTTTGCGATGCCACGTCCTGAAGCCATGCAAGCCAGCAGCAACACAGTTCAAGACAGTACGCAAATTGGACATCCTCAACCCGTAGTTGACGGAAACCAAAATCCGTTGCTCAAAATTGATGGAAATTCTGCTACAATTTGGCAATACACACTTGCCACCCTCAGCAGTCTGAATTACAGCATTGTTGGTCAAAGTAAGAACCGTTACGAGGCAACCATTAAGGTCGGTCAACAGATTTATGTCTTAAGATTGACCTCTGTCGGTTCGAGCAACAACCTAGCTGTATTCAATGCCGATAACAGCTTTGCAGATCAAGAAAAAGCTGCAGATCTGTTGGCCCAGATTTACCAAAATTGGCCAGCCTAGCCGTACTAGGCATTTTTTTTTGAAAAAGGTTCCCTCATGTTAAAACAAACCTTGCTCTATACTGGTAAAGCAAAATCTGTTTATACCACAGACAGTGCAGACCACCTGATTTTAGTCTTTCGTGATGATGCCTCTGCGTTCAATGGCGAAAAAATCGAACAACTAGATCGTAAAGGTAAGGTGAACAACCGTTTTAACGCCTTTATCATGGAAAAATTGGCTGAAGCGGGTATCGAAACTCACTTTGAAAAACTACTTACACCAAACGAAGTATTGGTGAAAAAGTTAGACATGATTCCTGTAGAGTGCGTTATTCGTAACTACGCTGCAGGTTCACTCTGCCGTCGTTTAGGTGTAGAAGAAGGTAAAGAACTGACCCCACCTACATTTGAATTGTTCTTTAAAGATGACGCTCTTGGCGACCCAATGGTAAACGAATCTCAAGCGATTGCTTTAGGTTGGGCCAATGCTGAACAATTGGCAAAAATGAAAGAATTAACTTACCAAGTCAACGATGTATTAAAAGCATTGTTTGATGCAGGTAACATGATTTTGGTCGACTTCAAACTTGAGTTTGGTGTATTCCACGACCGCATTGTGTTGGGTGATGAGTTCTCTCCAGACGGTTGCCGTTTATGGGACAAAGACACCAAGAAGAAACTCGACAAAGACCGTTTCCGTCAAGGTTTAGGCGGTGTGGTTGAAGCTTATGAAGAAGTTGCTGCACGTTTAGGCATCGACTTAGACAATATCTAATTCAAGCTTTTCAATTTTAAAAGCTGAATTCCCAAAACCGAGCAACATTGCTCGGTTTTTTGTATTTTGCTGTAGACCAAACAGGGTTTACAAACCAAATCTTTGAAAAAATCGCCCCATCCACAATGCCCAGTCTGTCTGCCTATTTTTAAATTTATCTGAATTTAAATTGTGTATTCTGCAATTCCGTGTATGCTTGTTGTCATACTAGAAAAATATGAAGTTCGTTTTAATCGTCTAAGTCCGTAGTTTTATTTTGTAATCCTTCGTTTGTTCAGATTTTAAGTCGCATCTTTTTCCCAGTTATTCCAAATCTTTTTTAGATTGCAACATATTAAAATTCAGCAGGATATTTCCCTATGTCAAATCCGACAATGAAAGGCACGGTAAAGTGGTTTAACGAAACTAAAGGTTTTGGTTTTATTCAACCAGAATCTGGTCCAGATGTGTTTGCGCATTTCAGCGAAATCGCACACTCAGGCTTCAAGACTTTACACGAAGGTCAGCAAGTTGAATTCAGCATTGCGCAAGGTCAAAAAGGCCCGAATGCTGTAAACATCAAACCGCTTTAAACCTTTGAATGCAGCACTCAAGGCTGCAAACAAATCTAAAAAAGCTCAAGTTTATTCTTGAGCTTTTTTTATGCCAATACTTTTACAAATATCTTTTCAGCTATACCAAATCGCTTAGGATTGAGTCTGCTGCCAACGACGTTGTTGTAAACGCTCACCTTCCACTTCACGTTTATTACGTGCCGACTCATACAGCTTTGTGCCTTTCAGTTCAGGCGGCAAATAGTCCTGTAGCACAAAATGCTCTGGGTAATTGTGCGGATACAAATAATCTACGCCATAGCCTTGTTCTTTCATCAGTTTGGTCGGTGCATTACGCAAATGCAGTGGCACAGGTAAGTTGGCGGTTTTTTCAGCCAAATCCATGGCTTTATTAATTGCCAAATAAGTACTGTTACTTTTGGCACTGGTTGCCAAATATACTGCACATTGTCCTAAAATAATCCGCGCTTCGGGCATACCCAGCACTTGTACCGAGCGGAAACACTCGCCTGCCAATAACAAGGCATTCGGATTTGAATTGCCAATATCTTCCGAAGCAGCAATCAACATGCGACGCGCAATAAAGCTCGGGTCTTCACCGCCTTTGAGCATACGCGCCATCCAATACAATGCAGCATCGGGGTCACTGCCACGAATTGACTTAATAAAAGCCGATACCAAATCATAATGTTGCTCGCCTGACTTGTCATAACGGGCAATGTTTTGTTGCGCAACCTTGACCACAATCGCGTTGGTGATGATATTTTCCACCTCGGGTTCAAAGGTGCTTGCCACCAAGTCCAGTAGGTTTAAAGCCTTGCGTGCATCACCTGCAGCAAACTGAATCAGAGCATCAAATTCTTCAATCTGAATATAACGGTCTTTTAAGAATTGATCTTGCTGAATGGCTTGAGTAAGCAAAGTCTGAATCGAATCGGCATCTAAAGCCTTTAAGGTATAGACCTGACAACGTGAAAGCAGCGCACTATTGACTTCAAAAGATGGATTTTCAGTGGTCGCACCAATTAAGGTGATTTTGCCCTTTTCCACCGCATTTAATAAGGCATCTTGCTGCGACTTATTAAAGCGATGAATTTCATCAATAAACACCACTGGTGTGAGCAAATCGCCGCCTTCGGCAATAATTTCACGCAGCTCTTTGACCCCAGTATTCAAGGCAGAAAGGCTGATAAAAGGACGATCTACCGCCTGCGCCAACAGCAAAGCGATGGTGGTTTTCCCCACCCCTGGTGGCCCCCAGAAAATAATTGAAGGCAAATGCCCCTGATCAATCATTTGGCGTAACGGCGCTTGCTCACCTAAAAGATGATCTTGACCAATAATTTGCGATAAATCGCGTGGACGCAAACGCTCAGGCAGTGGAATATGACTCTCTGACATCTTGTTATTTCTATACTTGACTTCAACCTAGTCTACTATGATCTCAAGCTTTGGAGTATTTCTAATCGTACCGATTTATCGCTAAAACACGATTCAAAGTTTATTCTGCAGTATGAATTAACGCACCCAACGCACCACATAATCTTCTATATCTTCTTCTGCAACATCCAGTTCTGAAATACAACGCCCTGCCGCAGATTTTTTGGCTTTAATCACACTTTGGCGTGAGCCCGTATTTAAGTAATGCCAAGATGGCAAATTTTTGCCCTGTTTTAAACGACGATAGGCACAACTTGGCGGCAACCAGTGAATTTTTTCTAGTTTTTCGGGGGTAAGTTGAATGCAATCGGGCACAAAGTCAAAGCGATTGGCATAATCTGAACAACGTGCTGTGTTACAGTCCAGTAACTTGCACGCCACTTTGGTATAGGCCACTTCTTGCGTGTCTTCATCTTCTAGTTTGACCAAACAGCATAAACCGCAACCATCGCACAAGGCTTCCCATTCCGCAGTATTTAAGGCATTCAGCGGATAGTTTTTCCAAAATTCAGGTCGTAATTGATCAGACATAGCGCACAGAAAATAACAAAACTGCGTCATTATAACAGCCTTGTTTCAACTTGTTGCTTTTGTTTAGTCTTTAAATGAATCAAACACTTAACTCAAATAACTGAACATTTAATACACAAAAACAAAACAGTGTGCTGCGTTCAGCTCCCTATACTAAATTTCAGAAGCTATAAAAACACATGGAGAACAATTATGTTTCGTTGGGCTATAATCTTCGCAGTGATTGCGTTAATCGCGAGTTTACTTGGTTTTGGTGGTGTCGCTGGTTTATCCAAAGACTTTGCCATTATTTTATTGGTGATTGCTGTAATTTTGGCAATTGTTGGTTTCCTCTCTCGCGGAAAAATCTAGTGACCTCGTCTATAAATTCCTAAAAATCAGATAAAAAAAGAAGGATTTTTCCTTCTTTTTTTATATCTGCTTTTTACGCAACAAATGCCAATTTGACCATTTTAAAAATATTTTCTCACATTTATAGGCAGTATTTACCCTGTTTTTAAAAATGCGTGCCATATTATTATGCTTTAATCATGGCATTGAAAACGATAAGGAATAAGGCATGGCTTTAGCAATCAAAACTCGCGAAATTGAATATACCGCTGCAGATGGCAGCAAACTGATCGGTTATTTTGCTGCACCAGAAGCTGCACAAGCTATCGCGGGGGTGATTGTCGCACCTGAATGGTGGGGACGTAACGAATACACCGAACAACGCGCGCGTGAATTGGCTGAACATGGGTTTGCAGCCTTAGCGATTGATATGTATGGTGATAAAAAAGTCACCACCACCGCAGCCCAAGCCAATGAATGGATGATGCAAACTTTTGCAGATGCCGACACAATTGTGACTCGTGCGTCTGCAGCTTTGGACACTTTAGCTGCCCAACCTGAAGTAAATCGCGATAAACTCGCTGCAATTGGTTTCTGTTATGGCGGCAAAGTCGTTCTGGATTTGGCTCGTTCTGGCGCAGCATTAAAAGCCGTGGTGACCTTCCACGCCAACCTCAGCCCGAAAGCCCCTGCACAACAAGGTCAGGTACAAGCCGAGATTTTGGTGTTACATGGTGAACTGGACAGCATGGTGACTTTAGACGACGTCGCAAGTTTCCGTGAAGAAATGCACGCGGCTCAAGTAGAGCATGAAGTGATTATTTTTGAAGATGCCAAACACGGCTTTAGTAACCCTCAAGCCGATGAACGTGCAAAAGCCAATGGGGTCGATTTGGGCTACAACGCATCGGCAGAGCAACAAGGTTTAGCTGCCATGTATGAAGTGTTGGATCGTCATTTAGCAGATTAATCTGCTGTTCACATTACGCAGCATATACTCAACGCAAGCCAAGAAAATTTTAAAGAAGAGGATATAACAATGACTGAGCAATGCCCTTATTGCAATTTTGATGATTATGATGTTTTGGCAAAAAATGAATTTGGGGTAATTTTGCCTGAACCCAATGCCCTGTCTAAAGGACATTGCGTGATCATTCCGCTACGTCACGTCGGCTCTTTTTTTGACATTACAGACAAAGAACGTAAAAGTTTATTGTCTTTATTAGAATTGGCGCGCAATGAGTTGCAATTGCGTCATCAACCTGCAGGTTTCCATGTGGGTTTTAATGATGGCGATGTGTTTGATGCTAAATCTGAGCATTTACACATCCACATTATTCCACGCTATGAAGGTCAGACCTTAAAATTGGATAACCGTTGGGGTATGAGCGGTCAAATTTAAACCACGACTCGTTTTATCCCAAACCAAGTGAAACCAAACCTAAAGAAGAAGATGCACGCTCATCTTCTTTTTTTATGCACGTAATTCCCACGCCAGTTTGGCTATACTAAGCCGCTACTTTACAAACTGGGTTCGCATGACTGCTTTTTCATTTTCCGATGCTCTCCTCACGTGGTTCGATCAACACGGACGCCATGACCTGCCGTGGCAAGTCGCCGATGATCCCTATGCGGTGTGGGTGTCTGAAATCATGCTGCAACAAACTCAGGTCAAAACCGTATTGCAATATTTTGAGCGTTTTTTGCAGCGCTTTCCGACAGTGCAAGATTTAGGACGTGCAACTTGGGATGAAGTTGCACCGTATTGGGCAGGTTTAGGCTATTACGCCCGCGCCCGCAACTTGCATAAAGCCGCAGCCATTGTGGCACAGCAAGGACATTTTCCAAGTACGCTCGAACAGTGGATGGCTTTGCCGGGCATTGGTCGCTCTACGGGTGGCGCCATGATGTCGCTGGGTTTACGCCAATACGGCGTCATTATGGATGGCAACGTCAAACGGGTTTTAGCACGTTTTTTTGCTATTGACGATGACTTATCCAAACCTGTGCATGAACGTGCCATGTGGCAACTGGCAGAACAACTCTGCCCCGAAGTACGTAATCATGACTATACGCAGGCCATTATGGATTTGGGCGCAACCATTTGTACCCCCAAAAAACCACTGTGCTTATATTGCCCAATGCAACAACACTGCAAAGCACATCAACAAGGTTTAGAGCAGGAATTGCCCTTTAAAAAACCGAAAAAAGCCGTACCCGTTAAATCTGCACAGGTCTTAGTACTGCAATGCGCAGATCAGTGGTTATGGCAACAACGTCCCAATACAGGACTTTGGGGTGGACTATGGTGTTTGCCTGTCATTGAAGATGCACAGGCTTTTGAGCAACTGTGTCAAAGCTTGAGCCTTAAACAGGTACAGCAACGCGCACAGATTTCACATAGCTTTACCCATTTCACTTGGCAGCTTGAAGCACTGTGTTTTCAGGTCGATGCTGATCTACAAGAACACTTGGCAATAGAACTGAATGCAGATTGGTATAGTCCGCAACAAGCCAGCGATTTGGGCATTCCGACGGCCATGAAAAAATTGATCTCGGCAATCAATCTGTGACATAGTCAAGCATCGTGATGAATGAAATCTTTGCTTTCACTGCCATTACAAGGATGTCTTATGTTTCGATGGATTGCTGTTTTAAGCCTGTCACTCTTTACCTTATTGATTGCGGCCTGTAGTTCTGCACCGAAACGTCCTAGTACCCCACTCCCGCCTGCCTTGGTGCAAAAACTCAATCAAATGAGTTTAAAAACTCGCTTGCCCATTCCTGTGCAGGGCATTAAAGCGCATCAGTTGAATGACACTTGGGGTGCATCTCGTAGTAGCGGACGTTTGCATGAAGGCATTGATATTCTTGCCGCCAAAGGCAGCAAAGTGTATAGCGCTACAGAAGGTTTAATTGCAGACTTACGCGATAATCGCTTAGGTGGTAAAGTAATTTGGATATTAGGGCCTGCAGGCACTTGGCATTACTATGCACACTTGGATGGACATAAACGCGGTTTAAACGTGGGCGATTATGTCAAGGCAGGAACGCATATTGGCTATGTCGGCAATACAGGCAACGCCCGACACACTGCCGCACATTTGCATTACGGACTTTATTTAAATGGTAAAGGACGCGGTGCGGTCAATCCTTATCCTTATTTACGTTAATTTTGTTAGGAACATTTCATGTCTGAAGCCTTGATAAATCGATTGGTGGAATTTGCAGAATCTGGCAATCAACAAAAAATTGTATTGGCAGGACAAGTCCATCAAGGCTGGGTCATGGAAATTACTGAAGATGCCCTGCTCATCAGCACAGGCTATTCAGATAAAGTTGGTAAAGACAACTGGATTTCCTTTCACGATCTGCAACAGGCAGAACTATATTATTGGGATAACCAACATGACCAATGGGCAGCATTTCAGCTTTAAGCCTGTCCCATTCACATCTATTCAATAAGGAGCATGACCCATGACGATACAACGCTGTGGCTGGTGTTCCGATGATCCGCTCTATATTTCCTATCATGATTTAGAGTGGGGACAAGCTGTATTTGCCGAAGCACATTTATTTGAAATGCTGTGTTTGGAAGGACAGCAAGCAGGCTTGTCTTGGATTACTGTATTAAAAAAACGTGAGGCGTATCGTCAGCATTTTTTCCAATACAGCATTGCTGAAATTGCCGCATTTAGTGATGATGATCTTACGCTCAAATTACAAGATGCTGGATTAATTCGCCATCGAGGCAAATTACAAGCAATTCGTGACAACGCACGTGCATGGCAAAAACTAAAAGATGCCGATATAGACGTCGTGACATGGCTTTGGGATTTTGTCGCACAGCGACCTATTAGGAATGATGTACCTGACTATCGTCTTGCACCTGCACAAACCAACGCCAGTGTTACCATGTCGAAAGCCTTAAAGAAAAATGGTTTTAAATTTGTAGGCCCGACCACCTGCTATGCCTTTATGCAGGCTGTGGGCATGGTCGATGACCATGAAAATCACTGTCACTTTAAAACAACATCCAAGCTTTAGTATTCAAAACTGCTCACCCCATAACAGCAAGATCACCAATCAATACAGTCAGTCGATGACAAGGACGGTGCAATATGAGTAATACCATTCGAGCCTATGCCGCAATGCAGGCAGGTGAAGCCCTGCAAGCCTATCAATTTGATGCGGGTGAATTGCAGGCGCATCAGGTAGAAGTCAAAGTCGAATATTGTGGCTTATGCCATTCCGATCTTTCAGTCATTCAAAATGACTGGCATTCCTCGGTATATCCTGTGGTGGCAGGACATGAAATTATTGGCACGATTACCCAATTAGGCAGTGAGGCCAAAGGCTTAACCGTGGGGCAACGTGTAGGCATTGGCTGGACTGCAGACAGTTGCCAACACTGCGATGCCTGTATTGCAGGCGAACAAGTGCTGTGCAGCAATGGCACTACCGCAACCATTGTGGGACATGCAGGTGGTTTTGCCGATAAAGTCCGTGCAGGTTGGCAATGGGTAATTCCATTACCCGATGAGGTCGATCCTGTCAGTGCAGGGCCTTTGCTCTGTGGTGGAATTACCGTATTTGATCCGATCTTGAAACATCAAATTCAGGCAGTACATCATGTTGCGGTGATTGGTATTGGTGGCTTGGGGCATATCGCCATCAAATTATTAAAAGCATGGGGCTGTGAAATTACGGCGTTCAGTTCCAATCCAGACAAAACCGCAGAATTACTGGCTATGGGTGCAGACCATGTAGTGAACAGCCGTGATGCTGCTGCCCTTAAAACCCAGCGTGGCAAGTTTGACCTGATTTTAAGTACGGTAAACGTAAGCTTGGACTGGAATGCTTATTTAAGTACGCTTGCACCACATGGCACTATTCACATGCTAGGTGTAGCGCTAGAACCCATGCAAATTAAGGCGGGCAGCTTAATTGGCGGTGCAAAATCGGTTACTGGTTCATCGACAGGTTCGCCTGCAGCGCTGCGTCAATTACTACAATTTGCCGCACGCAAACAGATTGCCCCACAGGTGGAAGTTTTTCCGATGTCACAGATCAATCAGGCAATTGAACATTTGCATCAGGGCAAGGCACGCTATCGGGTGGTGTTAAAGGCCGACTTTGACTGACTTTTAAGATAAGTCATGATAGTCAAATATATTTCTATCTTTATTTAGGTAAAACCGCTCATCTAAAAACCTAGATCACATGAGGATACTCGGAAGTGTCATCCACAACCTGCGTAGCATTAGACCATTATTGTTTCTGCGAAATAATGAATGAGATACAAGAATTAAACAGGTTTTGTGGATGACAATGGTTTTGCCCACTTTTGCCGAAACAAAAGTGGGTCGAACCGAAGGTTAATCCTATTATTGGACAACAACCCATCAGGACGCTGTCTTGATCATTTATGCGATTACAATAAAAATTTACCTACAGCCCAAACGCAATCTGACTTTTCTTAAATGACCCACATCTAGTCCTGAATTGATAAGATTTATGTATAAAAAATGTTTTAGATATTCAGTCTGTTATAGAATAAACTGCGTAAGCAGCATATATTAAAAAGTTGAATCGACACAGGCTGCAAAGCCACGTGCCAAACTAGAAAAGTCTGTGAAAAAGTCTGCTAAGATGAATGCTGCTTTTTTAACTATAAAATGAATTTGAGAAAACCTATGAGTAAAGCCTTACCCATCGCTGTTGCTGTAATTTTAGGCGGTGCTGCACTTGTTCCTGTTTATTATGCCTCTCAAAACCCAGCAGTGGCGACCTCTAAAGCGTCGGCAAATGCTTCTGCGGTTGAAAAAATCAGCTACGCTTTGGGTTATGAAGTGGCACATCAAACCCCACCAGAGCTAGACATCAACAGCTTTGTAACAGGTGTGCGTGAAGGTCATGCGCGTAAACAACCTGCCTACACCGAAGAAGAATTACAAAAAGCCTATGAGCAATTCCAGCAAGAGTTGCAACAAAAACAAGCCACTCAAGCGCAAGCTGCACAAACAGCCAGTGATTCATTCTTAACTGAAAATGGCAAAAAAGCAGGCGTACAAACCACAGCTTCTGGCTTGCAATATCAAGTGATTAAAGAAGGCACAGGCAAACAGCCAACGGTAAGCTCTGTGGTCAAAGTGCACTACACGGGTAAACTGGTCGATGGCAAAGTATTTGACAGCTCGGTACAACGTGGTGAGCCAATTGAATTCCCACTGAATCAAGTCATTCCGGGCTGGACTGAAGGTTTACAGCTCATGAAGGAAGGCGGTAAAGCTACGCTGTATATTCCATCGAAACTGGGCTACGGCGAACAAGGTGTACCAGGCATGATTCCTGCCAACAGCACCTTAATTTTTGATGTTGAACTGATTGAAGTGAAATAACAACATCACCCTTTCAGGAGAGCTTGGCTCTCCTGTATGGTCTTAGGACGAAAAGAATGAAAAAACACCTTGCCCTTGTGTGTATCGCACTGCTCAGCAGTGGCAGTTTTGCCAAAACCGTGACCAATAAAAGTCCTGTTGCAGATCAGGTCGGTTATAGCTTTGGTTATTTAATGGGGCGCAGCAATGCGGAAACCTTAAAAGATATTGATCTCGAAGCCTTCATTGCTGGCTTAAAAATGGCAACACAAGACCAAGCCGCCAGTTTAAGCGATGAAGAAATGGCACGAGTGCTGACTCAATTCAAAAAGCAAGCCGAAGCCAAACAACTGATTGAGCTTAAAAAAGTAGCCGATAGCAATGCTAAAATTGGGCAAGCCTTTTTAAACAATAATGCCAAAAAGGCAGGGGTCAAAGTCACCAAGTCTGGCTTGCAATATCAAGTCTTACAGGCAGGTACGGGCAAATCACCCAAAGCCACCTCTACCGTTAAAGTCCATTATGAAGGTCGTTTAATTGATGGTACGGTATTTGACAGTTCTATCGCCCGCGATCAAGCTGCAGAATTTCAGGTCAGCCAAGTCATTCAAGGTTGGACTGAAGGCTTACAACTCATGAAAGTTGGTGCCAAATATCGCTTCTTTATTCCTGCTGCTCTAGCCTACGGTCAAATTGGCTCAGGCGATGCAATTGAGCCAAACAGCACGCTTATTTTTGATGTGGAACTTTTAGAAATTGTAAAATAATCCAAAGCCGCATCATCTTTAAACAAAAAAATACCGCAATTTAAATTGCGGTATTTTTTCAGATCAACTTCGCTTCATTAAGGTTTTAAATGACGTGGTCTAAAACCCGTTGCCAACAATCCAACCCCATAGGCCACTACGCCCACCACACACAGCGCAGTGACTTCTGCCACACGCATCCATTGTGATACATCACCGTTATACCAAGTTAAGGCATACCACAACGCAGCAATCATCACGGCATTTGCCACTGCAAACTGCACCATGAGTTTTTTCCAGTGCGCACCAAAACGGAAAATCTTGCGTTGATGCAAATAGAAATACAACATGCCTGCATTCACCAAAGCCGAACCTGATGATGCCAGTGCCAATGCCATGTGTTCAGCTTGCCAGTCAATCAGTTTAAAGAAGCCAATAAACACCACGTTTAAAATCGCATTGGCAGCCACAGCCATTAAACCCACACGTACTGGTGTTTTGGTGTCTTGCTGTGCATAAAAACCCGGTGCAAAGACTTTAATCAGCATGAATGAAATCACCCCTGCACTCATACATTGCAAGGCCAAAGCGGTCATTTGCGTATCTTTAAAACTAAACTGACCACGCTCAAACAAGGCTTGGATAATAGGCGTTGATAACATAAACAGTGCAATACTGGCAGGGACACCTACCAAAATAATCACCCGTGCAGCCCAGTCCATCATGCCGCGGAATTTATCCATATTTTGTTCTGCATGACGCGCAGACAGTGACGGTAAAATGACCGTCCCAATCGCTACACCAATTAAGCCCAAAGGTAGCTCTGTCATACGTTCCGCACTATACAACCACGACACCGAACCATCCTGCATAAAAGATGCCCAAATGGTGTTGAGTAGCAGGTTAATTTGCGTGACCGATACCCCAAATAAAGCAGGCAGCATCAGCTTCATAATCCGATCCACCCCTTCATGCTTGAAATCAACTTTAGGGGGTATCAGCAGCTTTTTACGCCATAGTTCTGGAATTTGAATCGCAAGTTGTAAAGCACCCGCGATAATCACCGCCCAACCCAGTGCCATAATCGGCTCTGCCATGTACGGTGTGAGCCATAATGCACATGCAATCATCGCCACATTCAGCAACACAGGCGCAAAGGCAGGCGTGGTAAATGAGCCATAGCTGTTCAAAATACTGCTGGCAAATGCCGTCAGCGACATAAACAACAAATAAGGAATGGTCAGGCGGAACATATCGGTGGCTAGCGCAAACTTTTCAGGGTCACTATGGAAACCCGGTGCGTAGATATACATCACCGCAGGCGCAGCCACCATGGCGGCGAAAGTTAGCCCTGTCATTACCGTCATTAAACAGCCAAAAACCCGACTAATTAAAATTTGTACTTCGGCATGAGTGCGGCTGGTTTTATATTCGGTCAATACAGGAATAAATGCCTGCGAAAACGCCCCTTCGGCAAACAGTCGCCTGAAAAAGTTGGGGATACGAAACGCCACCACAAAGGTATCGAAATCTTTACCTGCACCAAACACATTCAGCAATACCACATCACGGACTAATCCTAGCACCCGTGACAGCATGGTCATTGCACTGACAATAAAGGTCGATCGCCAAAGCGCCATCGTTACCACCCAATTAAAAATTTAGTCGCTATTGTAATCAAAGCATCAACAAAGTTTTGTTATTGATTGATCAATTTTTCCTGTGATGTCGAAGCTTTAAGTTGAGATAACTGTTCACGAAAATACTGCCAGTCAAAATACGGCCCCGGATCAGTTTTACGTCCCGGTGCAATATCGGAATGTCCTGCAATATGCTGTTGAATACTCGGATAGGCCTGCTGCAAACTGTGTACCACCTGCACCAAACTCTGATATTGCGCTGTTTCAAAAGGCAAGTCATCACTGCCCTCTAATTCAATCCCAATTGAATAGTCATTACATTCAGGCTGTGCCAAATAACTAGAACGCCCCGCATGCCACGCCCGATCTGCAAAATTAACAAATTGCAGCACCTCGCCTGTTCTTAAAATCAACAAATGTGCCGAAACCTGCAGGCCCTGAATGGTCTGAAAGTAAGGATGCTGCGACCAATCCATTTGGTTCTGAAAAAATTGCTCAATATAACCACCACCAAATTGTGACGGCGGCAAACTAATATTGTGAATGACCAGCAATTGAATCTCTTGGTCTGTCGGACGGGCGTTGAAATTCGGAGATGGGACTTGTCTTGCCCCTTGTAATTGACCCTCAACCACCTGAAACGACGGCACATGCTGCATAAGGCAATCCCCAAACCATTAGAATAGAAAAATAGAACAGAAATTTCAGTTTAATGCCAACGCGTGACAATGAACATCTTAAATTACACCCGAACGTGGCTAAAAAACACATCCTGACGCAGAACAGTGTTAATATAACGCGCAATTTTCATGGGCAAGATCGACACGGAAAATCTTATGAGCATCTCTCCAGCTTTGCTTGAACAATCCATCCAAATCAATATTCAGCAAGCCTTGCAAGAAGATATTGGCGATGGTGATATTACCGCATTATTGACCCCTGAAGATGAGCAGGCCACTGCCACCATTATTAGCCGTGAAGACATGATTTTGGCAGGTCAACCGTGGGTAAATGCCCTGATTCAAGCATACGATGCCAATGTGCAAGTCACGTGGTTAAAAAATGATGGCGACCACGTTGCTGCCAATGAAGCCTTTTTGAAATTGGCAGGTTCTGCACGCAGCCTGTTAACGGTAGAACGCCCTGCGCTGAATTTTGTGCAAACCCTGTCTGCTGTTGCGACTAAAACCGCAGCCTATGTGCAACAACTTGAAGGCTTAAATACCAAACTGCTAGATACCCGTAAAACCTTACCGGGTTTACGCATTGCACAAAAATATGCTGTCACGGTCGGTGGTGGACAAAACCATCGTTTAGGCTTATTTGATGCCTTTTTGATTAAAGAAAATCACATTATGGCAGCAGGCGGCATTACTCAGGCAATTGCCAAAGCACATGCCATTGCTCCGGGCAAACCTGTAGAAGTTGAAGTGGAAACTTGGGATGAACTAAATCAAGCCCTTGAAGCCAAAGCTGATATTGTGATGTTGGATAACTTTAGCCAGCAACAAATGATTGATGCGGTCAAGCATGTGGCAGGTCGTTGTAAACTTGAAGCGTCGGGCAACATCACCATTGAAAATTTACGTGAAGTGGCTAGTACAGGCGTAGATTATATTTCGATGGGTGTTTTAACCAAAGATGTCAAAGCTGTGGATTTATCAATGCGTTTTAATGCGTAAACGATTACTTTTAAAATTAAGGGTGCAATCTGCACCCTTAATTTTTTCCAAAAATTGATTTTAAGGAGGCAAATGAGCCTCCTTTTTTTATGCCTCAATTTTGAATTTAATCATCGTCCTTGTTGTCGTTGTCGTTGTCGTTGTCGTTGTCGTTGTCGTTGTCGTTGTCGTTGTCGTTGTCGTTGTCGTTGTCAGAAGCTTGACCGAGTACACTACGATTGTCTTCATTTTCACGCTCAGTACGTGAATCACATGCAGTTAAAAACAACATCATGGCAGACATTAAAATAATCAATAGTTTCATGCTTTCCTCCTCTTTTCATTCAGGCTCTTTGCATACAGTTTTCCATCTTAAAAGAACGCATCCTGCAATATTGTAGCTTTTTGCTTCACGCTTCCTATCGCAATCTAAATCTCATCCATAAAAAAACGCATCCGAAGATGCGCTCTTAAACAGCAGAAAAACATCAAAAAGCTTAGCTTACCAACCTAAAGCTTGCTGCTGTTTTTTTACCAATTCCTGAATACCTTTTTCTGCCATTTCCAACATGGCATTACATTGCACACGATTAAACGGCTTATCTTCAGCAGTACCCTGAATTTCAATAAATTCACCTGCTTGTGTCATCACCACGTTTAAATCAGTTTGGCAATTTGAATCTTCTTCATAGCACAAATCCAATAACACTTGGTCTTGGTACATGCCCACAGAAATTGCAGCCACCAAACCCTTTAATGGGTCATGCTTAATTTTTTTCTTTTCCAGCAACACATTCATAGCATCAATCAATGCCACTGCTGCACCTGTAATGGCTGCAGTACGGGTACCGCCATCGGCCTGAATCACATCGCAGTCAATGGTAATGGTGTTTTCACCCAGTTTCTTCAAATCGACCATGGCACGCAAGCTACGACCAATTAAGCGCTGAATTTCCTGTGTACGTCCGCTTTGTTTACCACGCGCCGCTTCACGGTCACTACGGGTATGAGTTGAACGTGGCAACATGCCATATTCTGCAGTTACCCAACCTTGTCCCTGCCCTTTTAAAAAGCGCGGTACAGAGTTATCAATACTTGCGGTACACAAAACTTTGGTATGACCAAACTCTACCAACACTGAACCTTCAGCATAGCGAGTATAGTTACGGGTAATTTTTACCTCACGTAATTGATCTAAAGCTCGTTGGTCAATACGCATAATGTGTCCTTATTTTTGGCTCAAATAAATTGCCCGCAAGTATAACAGATGCCACAGCGCAGGTCGCTTTTCCAAAGCTTGACGTGTGCTGTTTCGGTAAATTTTGCCTGTATTTTTACAAAGTGGCTTCATTCATCTTTTAGTATTATCGTGAAACACAGGTTTTTGTTAGACTGCGCGGCACTGGCAGAATCAGGAAATACAATGTCGATTCGGGAAGAACGAAAACAACAAAGTCGTCAGGCAATTATGGAGGCAGTGCTGCAACTCAGCAGCGCAGGACGTGCATTTAGCAGCATTAGCTTAAGAGAAATTTCACGACAGATTGGACTGGTGCCCACCGCATTTTATCGGCATTTTCAAGATATGGATGAGTTGGGGCTAGATTTGGTCGATCAAGTTGCCTTGCACATTAAAGGTATTTTGTATCAGTTGGGACAAGCTTATTTATACCAACCCGATGCACAGACCGAAAAGGCATTGACCCTATTTTTTAAATCTGTCGATCAACATCCACAACAATGGATTTTTTTAATTGCCGAACGCTGGGGCGGTTCGACCATTTTACGGCAAGCCATCGCCCGTGAAATTGATTTTTTAATTGAAGATTTAGCTAATGATTTACAACGGGTCGAAAGCGTACAACATTTTCAGCATGCTGAAGATTTTCACATTCTGGCCAATATTTTAATTAATTTATCGTTAAATTGGGCAATGAGCTGGATTGGTTTAGAACGCCAATTTGAAGCCGAAAAATTACCTGAACAACAGCAGCGTTTTATTCAACAAACCATTACTCAAGTACATTTATTATTTCGTGGCATTTGCCACTGGCAACGTCCGCAGCCTGTCGCAGATTAAACATACAACACACTTTTAACCTGCATTAAAAAAACCGCAATGACGTTGCAATCATTGCGGTTTTTAGCGATGCGCTGCTGATTCAGCCTTGCATCATCTTGTTATTGCATCTGCTTATTTCTTAGCTTTACGCTCTTGATCAACCAAGTAGTTCACTACTTGAATCACTTTGCCGTTATCGCCTTGAACGATATATTTACCATTCACCACCACCGCAGGTACACCTGTCAATTGGTACTGACGCGCCAATTGTTTAGCTTGTGAAATTTTAGAGGTGATCGCAAACGAGTTAAACATGCTGTTAAATTTCGCTTCAGGTACACCATATTTCACAAAGAATTTAGCTTGTGATTGTTGGTCAAAAATTTGCTGACCTTTGTCATGAATGGCATGGAAAAGTGGCAAGTGAGTTTTCTTGCGCACACCCAAAGCTTCAGACACATAATAACCACGTGCATTCATTTCCCAAACAGGATTCATGGCTGCAGGAGTACGCACAAAATTCACATCTTTAGGTAACTGGCGTAACCATGTTTGCATATATGGTTCTAAAGTAAAGCAGTGACCACAGCCATACCAAAAGAACTCACGCACTTCAATTTTACCCGGTACATCAACCTTACCCGGGTTGGCGACAACGCTATAATCTTTACCTGCTACAAAATTTGCCGCCATAGTGCTACCAGAAATAGCAAAGATGGCAGTTGCCAAACTACCTAAAAGGAATTTTTTCATTGCGTTTATAATCCTCTAAATCATTCTGTTTAGTGTATGGCAACACTATAAATCAATTATGCTGATTTCGTTTTCCTTCTGTGAACTTTTTTACAGCTTTTATCGCTTTTTTTAGAATTAACGCTACACTAGGGTTTATATCTATTTTTCCAATTATCACGACCCAATTGAGGTGGCACCCATGTCGCATTTGAATGTTGATCCACAAGAAATTGCCAAATTTGAAGCATTTGCAGCCATATGGTGGGATCAGCATTCCGAGTTCCGTCCCCTGCACATGATTAATCCACTGCGCTTAAACTGGATTGATGAGCACGCAGGCGGCTTGGCAGGCAAGAAAGTGCTAGACGTCGGCTGTGGTGGTGGTATTTTGGCAGAAAGCATGGCTCGTCGCGGTGCCAATGTGCTTGGAATTGATATGGGCGAAGCACCTTTAAACGTGGCACGCCTGCATGCAGAACAAGAAGGCGTACACAATATTGAATATCGCCAAATTCCTGTTGAGCAATTGGTAGATGAGCAAGCTGGTCAATACGATGTGGTGACTTGCATGGAAATGTTAGAGCACGTACCTGATCCGGCCTCGATTATTCAAGCCTGCCAAAAACTGGTCAAGCCGGGCGGTCATGTATTTTTCTCCACCATTAACCGCAATCCAAAATCATACTTATTTGCCATTATTGGTGCAGAATACGTGCTGCGTATGCTGGCCAAAGGTACGCACGATTATCATAAATTTATTAAACCATCTGAATTGGCACATGATATTCGCCAAGCGGGTTTAAAACTCAAAGATATGACGGGTTTACACTACAACCCACTGACTAAACGCTATTGGTTGGCACCAAATGTTGATGTGAACTACATGGTCTACACGGTCAATGAGGCAACAGAATGAAAGCCGTTTTATTCGACCTCGATGGCACCTTAATTGATACCGCTGCTGATTTTATTCGCATCATTCAAGACATGTGCCGTGACAAAGGCTGTGAGATTGTGGCAGCAGATGCCATTCGTACACAGGTGTCTGAAGGTGCACGGGCAATGGTAAAACTGGTCTATCCAGAACTTGAGGTAGATGACCCTGTATTTCTTGCGCATCGACAACGCTTTTTAGACCTGTACGGCGCAGATATTGCGGTAGAAACTGATCTGTTCGAGGGCATGTATCCACTGCTCGAAGCTTTGGAACAGCATCAAATTCCGTGGGGAATTGTCACCAATAAACCGCGCTGGCTCAGTGAAGCCTTACTCAATGCACTGAATTTAACTGACCGCTGTGCGGTTTTGGTCTGCCCTGAAGATGTCAGCCACACCAAACCTGACCCAGAACCCATGTATTTGGCAGCCAAACAGATTGAAATTGCCCCTGAAGATTGTATTTATGTGGGCGACCATCCACGTGATATTGATGCAGGCCGCAATGCCAATATGTACACCATTCTGGCCGCTTACGGTTATTTACCGTTACAACACAAAGATGACTTAACAGCGTGGCAAGCAGATTGTATAGTGGATTCAGTCGCTGAATTACATACGGTTTTAGACAAATTGGTGCTGCAAGCCGCAACATTATCAAGCAGCCTGAATGCCAATGCCTGAGTTGATTCTATAACACCTGTCAAAGCACGAATATCACCTTTAAAACATGACCAATAAAAAATCAATATAGGAGGGATGACCATGAAATACTCAGAATATCAACCTCGCCCCGATCTGTTAAAAGATCGCATTATCCTCATTACCGGTGCGGGAGATGGTATTGGACGTGCCGCTGCCCTCAGTTATGCCCTGCATGGGGCCACTGTGGTATTGCATGGTCGTACCCTCAATAAACTTGAAATCATTTATGATGAAATTGAAAGTTTAGGTGCACCACAACCTGCTATTTTACCGCTGCAACTGTCTAGCGCTTCGCCACGTGACTATGAGTTGCTGGTCGATACTCTAGAGAAACAATTCGGACGTTTAGACGGTATTTTGCACAATGCGGGCATTTTAGGTGAACGCACCGAGCTGGCCAATTACCCTGCAGATGTCTGGGATGATGTCATGGCGGTAAATTTACGTGCGCCTTTTGTCTTGACTCAGGAATTATTGCCGCTCTTGGCAAAATCAGAACATGCCTCGGTGGTATTTGCCAGTTCAGGGGTTGGCCGTGAAGCACGTGAACGCTGGGGGGCTTATTCAGTTTCTAAAATTGCGATTGAAGCAGTCAGCCAATTATTTGCCAAAGAGCAAGTTCACCCGAATATTCGCTACAACTGCATTAATCCAGGTGCGACCCGCACAGCCATGCGAGCCAAAGCCTATCCAGATGAAGATCCAAAAACCTTACCAACACCCGATGCAATCATGCCTGCCTATTTATATTTAATGGGCGATGACAGCTTACACATGAACGGTCAAAGTATTGATGCACAGGATTAATCCTGTGCGTCTGCTTCCCGTTTTTTATGACTATGCTTGTGCAAAAAATCGTCATTTTTCAGCTTTTTTAAATTGCTTGAATACGCATCACTTTTTTATATATATGCCATCTATAAACGAAAAACCTTATTTAGATAAAATATAAATATAAATTTTAACAACTTATGCTTTAGTTTTTAGCCCCAATCCATGCCTAGAGTGCATATCTAGAAATGAGATAACTTTACAGCTTTTGCTTATTTTACAGTGCACAGCCCAATCATGATTAATAGTGACATTCCAAATTAATTTATTTTTAGGTTGTTCAGCACATGTCATATTCTCAGCAAAAACCGCTCAATATTGTTGCCATTTCCGGGGGGCTCAATGCACCTTCTAAAACAGAAGCGCTGTTACAGACCCTAGTAGAGCGTTTGGCCAAAGCCATCCCGATTCAGGTACATTTCATTAAATTTAGTGAAATTGCGCCACTTTTAGGTGGTGCAATTTACCGCAATCAATTGCCTCAACAAGTGCAAGACGATTTAGCTACTGTAGAAAATGCAGATGCACTGATTGTAGGAACACCTGTCTATCGGGCTTCATTTACAGGTTTATTTAAACATTTCTTTGACTTTGTTGAACAAAATGCATTGATTGATGTGCCTGTATTATTGGCTGCGTCTGGTGGCAGCGAGCGACATGCACTGGTTTTAGAACATCAATTGCGCCCTTTATTCAGTTTTTTCCAAGCACAAACCTTGCCTATTGGTGTCTATGCCACAGACCGCGATTTTAGTCCTGAATATACCGTACAAAGTGAACTGCTTAATGAGCGAATCAATTTGGCCATTACCCGTGCAGTTCCAGTTTTGCAATGGGAAGCAGCCAAATCACAGTACACTATAGCCCAAACACAAGTGGCTTAATAACCACTACACATAGCACAGCTTGATCACAACCCACCCACACGGGATAGATATATGAAATACATTATCTATCCCACACATGACTTAGCCTTCATGCTGCCAGTGCTACAGCAAATTCAGATCAGCTTTCTTTTTTATGCAAGTTGCATATCATACTGCCAGTTTTCAGACCTTCATCTTGTGTAAAATAAGCACTTAAAGGCCACCGCAGTAA
This sequence comes from Acinetobacter sp. Lyrl_1, assembly GCF_051948795.1. NCBI lineage: Bacteria > Pseudomonadati > Pseudomonadota > Gammaproteobacteria > Moraxellales > Moraxellaceae > Acinetobacter > Acinetobacter sp. Lyrl_1. The sequence continues at coordinate 19,172 of NZ_JAYJLK010000007.1, read as the reverse complement.
TTGTCTGTATGCATCTTGCATAAACAGAATTCACTCGCTACGCTTCTGCCTTTCTATCCCACTCTTACGATGCAGAGAACAACATGACTGAATTAAATAACATCACCGTAACCCCGCTAGAAGATGGCATGGTGTCTTTACTGATTGATGGTCAGCCTATTTCTGAAAAATACGGCATGAAGTTTGAAGCCAGCATCGTGGATGATATTCAAGCGCTCGACAACGGCCAAAAAATCAAATTGTTTGATCAGTTTGTGTTTTCACATACCGATCTCAATTTTGAACACGCTTACCACTATGTCACTGGCATTGAAAAGTTGGATGATCGCTATCACGTGGTTAAAAACTTTGTCTATCGTATTAAAATTGAAGGGCAACCTGAAATTGAACACGTGATTACAAAACAAGGTGCACCGATGACAGCTGAAGATGTACGTGAATTTATTAATGCACATATTCAAAAATCACTCACCGACTATACCGACTTAAACTACGCCTATTAAGCAAAAATCACGGCAACGGGGGGTGTTAATCGTTTTGCTGAATTGATTTTATAAAATTAAACGGTTTTACAAATTAACATACATCACCTATGCTTGATGCATCTCCACAACAAGCATTAGGTAAATTGTGATGACTGATATTCAACGTAAAACTGCCGTGATTCAAAGTATTGAAAGCTTGCAATTAGGTCAGCATTTAATTGTGGCTTTGGATGATCGTGAAACAGCCGAATGTGTTGCCATCGCTGTGCAATCTTTACAAGGCTTAACTGAACATTGGAACTAAAGCAGACCATAGCAGTACGCTGCTATGGTGATGCCTCATCCTTTCCTGAGTACAACAAAAATCATCTAGCCTATTTTTCTGAGCTATACCTGCTAAATTTCGTATTTTGTCGCATAATAGAATCAATACCATGCCGCATCCTGCAGAGCGTATTTAAAAAATTCATGTGCTTTCTTCACAGTTTCTCTGCATTTAATGGTTAAAGTATGAACTGTGATATCAAGATGAGAGAATGAGGGGTTTACATGAAAAAGATTTTGACAGTTCTGGCAATGTCTTTCAGTGCTTTACTAAGCAGCAATTTTGCAACTGCCGCTCCTCAATTTGATCGAGACTCAGCTGACCATCCTCGTCACCAAGCACACAATAAACGTGAATTTCGTGCCGATGCTGAAGAGCGTATGCAAGACAAACGCCGCATGCGTGAAGAACGTGGTGTAAAACGTCTACAGCAACATAAATGGCAAACGGGTTATGTCATGCCGCAGCATTATCGTGGCAATGGTTATAAAGTCGATTATCAGGAACATAACTTGCCCCGCCCTGAACGCAAACAACAATGGTATAAAATCAACCAAGACTACATTTTGGTCGATTTGGAAAACCATCATATCTTGCGTATTGCAGGTTCTTGACATCCTCCCCCCTTAAAAGAGGGTGATTCCTACAGCTAGACGCTTATGCCCAAGCGCAAGTATTTTTAAAACTGTATTTACACAGAATTATTTACACCCTCCAATGCTTAAAGCTAAATTAACATAATCAGCTTATACGCAATTTCAATTTACCCCATATTATTCAATATCTTAGAAAAATCATAAAGCCCAAGTATATATATCTGGGCTTTTTATAGATTCTTTACTTTCCACGGTAATCCCTTCAAAAGAATAGATAACCAAGCACATCTTGGTTTCTCATCTTGCAAAGCGGTACATCCATTCTCCTCATTTTCTCCATCAAATTCACAATTCAGCCAACTATCCACCATCGTTTCTCTTGAGTTCTGCATTAATTTGAATGCATCAACTCAACATTCAAAAGAAACCGAAGGTGAACATTCATGAAAAAAGCGCTCAGCATTCTTGCCCTGTCTGTAACGGCCATCCTGACAACTTCTGCAATGGCTGCACCAGACCACCGTTATGATGACCGTCGCCATCAAGCAAATGCCACTTATAAACATCACAGCAACCACTGGGACAATCAACGTCAGCATACGCAATGGGAGCAAAAACGTTATAATCAGAAACGTGTGAATCCAAGCCGTGACTGGCGTGTAGGTCAAAACTTCCCACGTGGCTATGAAATTTCACGCAATAAAGTCAGTGACCGTGAAGCACGTCGTTTACCCAATACAGGTCGTTACCAACAATGGTACAAAATCAATGGTGACTATGTCCTGATCAATGAACGCACGCATCGTATCATTCGCATTATTGGCTAAAAGCATATTTCAGCCTCAACGATGAGTTCGCATATTCCCAACACCTGAATCACCATTCAGGTGTTTTTTTATATTTAGACTTCCGCTACAGATTTTTTTGATTAGAATCAAAGACAGCACTCGATCATTGAAATAGGCCAGCGCATGACTTCAGCAGAAAACCCTCACAGCACAACCTTACAATATGTGCATTGGTTTCGACATTCTGCGCCTTATATCAATGCCCATCGCAATAAAACCTTCGTGATCATGTTCGATGGCGAAGCGGTGCTGCATGAAAATTTTCAGCATATTATTCACGATATTGCCCTGCTGCATTCGCTGGGAATTCGTCTGATTTTGGTCCACGGCGCACGTCCACAAATTAATCAAAATCTGAAATTCAGCCAAATTGACACCCCTTTTCATTTGCAACGTCGTGTCACCACACGTGAGTCATTATCCTGTGTGATGAATGCGGTGGGTTCAATTCGTCTGCAAATTGAAGCCTTATTGTCGATGGGGCTGGCCAACTCTCCCATGTATGGCGCACGTATCGATGTGGTGTCGGGTAACTTCATTACCGCCAAACCGTATGGCATCCGTGATGGGGTCGATTACCAACTCACAGGTGAAGTCCGCAGTGTCGATACCGATGCCATTCAGCGCCATTTAGAAAACCACAATATTGTGTTGTTAGGGCCTACAGGCTATTCCAGCACAGGTGAAGTATTTAATCTTTTGGCAGAAGAAGTCGCCACCAAAACTGCCATTCATTTAAAAGCTGATAAGCTCATTTTCTTAGGCGAACAGCACGGATTAGTGAATACCGAAAGGCAATTGCAACGTGAAATTCACCCACAACACTTAAATCAATATATTCAGGCTGCGCAACAGCATCATCCTGAATTGGCACTACACTTAAATGCAGCACAAGAGGCTTCGCTCAACGGCGTGCATCGTGTACATCTGATTTCTTATGCTTATGATGGTGCATTATTAGAAGAGCTATTTACCCGCGATGGTTCAGGCACGATGGTCAGTGATGCACATTATGAAGAAGTACGTACAGCCAATATTCAAGATGTTGGCGGTCTGATTCGACTATTACGCCCTTTAGAAGAAGAAGGTGTATTGGTGTATCGCTCACGTGAACGTCTGGAAAATGAAATTGGGCAATTTGCAGTGATTGAGCGAGATGGCATGATTCTAGCCTGTGCAGCACTCTACCCTATTCCTACCACAGGCAATGAATTAAGGTCTGCTGAAATTGCCTGCGTGGCCGTGCATCCTGCTTATCGTAAATCGAACCGTGGCCGCCAAATTCTGGATTATTTAGAAGATAAAGCCAAAGCCATGGGTATTCAGCAGTTGTTTATTTTGACTACCCGCACCGCACATTGGTTTTTAGAACAAGGCTTTTCCCCTGCCAGTGTCGATGAACTGCCCGATGCCCGTCAGGCCTTATATAACTATCAACGCAACTCCATTGTTTGCAAAAAGTCACTATAAAGTGACTTTTTGCCTGTAGGCGATATAGCTCAATTTTGCATAAGCTTATGCAACCAGTTCAAAAAAATACTTCTATTTTGAAAACAAAGCCTTAGCTGTAAATTCACTATATTTATCTCTCAACTTCAATAATAAAAATAAGCAATAAAAATCATAAACTTAAAAATAAATACTGCTGACTATCCTCCTACAATTTGTGCAGTTTTAAACATAAGGTTTGCACTTTTTTATTTATCTCAATTTCTGCTTAGAAATTTCCGATTTATTATTTTTTTCAAAAAACAAACCTGTTTAGCGTATGTGTCATCCAGCCCGCTACACCCGTTGGGGTTTATTTTCAGGAGCACATTTGCATGTACCCAATTTCGACATCTTTTTGGAAAAAAACGATTTTTACATCTACGGCTTGGGTCGGAATCATGCTGCTCTCAGGCTGTACTCCAAACCAAGCTGCCAATCAAATCACCTTAAATATTGGCTATCAAAAATACGGTATTTTGCCAATTGTCAAAGAACGTGCCGTACTAGAAAATGCCCTTAAAAATCAGAATGTCAAAATTAATTGGGTAGAATTTCCTGCAGGCCCTCAGCTCTTAGAAGGCTTAAATGTCGGCAGTGTGGTTTTTGGGGAAGCGGGGGAAGCACCGCCTATTTTTGCACAAGCAGCACAAGCTAACTTGGTGTACGTGGCCAATCAGCCTGCTGCACCTTTGGCTGAAGCATTAATAGTACCCAAAAATTCAAACCTTCAGTCTGTCCAAGATTTAAAAGGCAAACGTATTGCACTGAATAAAGGCTCCAATGTGCATTATCTGCTGTTAAAAGTTTTGCAAGCGCATCAGCTCAAACTTGAAGATATTCATGTGGTGTATTTACCCCCTGCCGATGCCCGCGCTGCATTTGAGCGTGGTGCTGTCGATGCGTGGGTCATTTGGGATCCGTTCTTTGCTGCGGCAGAACAACAGCTCGGTGCACGTGTTCTGGCCACAGGACAAAACTTGGTGAGCAATCATCAGTTTTATTTGGCAGATCGTCAATTTTCCGAAGCTCATCCTGAATTGTTAAACACAGTGGTACAGCAACTGAATACCACCACACAGTGGATTCAGCAACATCCTCAACAGGCTGCACAACTCTTAGAAAAACCGACGGGTTTATCGGTCGATATTTTGAGCCGTTCTATTGCCCGTATGGGCTTTGGAGTGCAAAACATTTCTGCGCAAGTGGTTCAACAACAACAGCAAGTTGCAGATGCCTTCTATCAGCAAAAGTTAATTCCACAAAAAATTGACATTCAAGCTGCAATTTTAAAACCCACAACAAGCACATCGCCATAAAACAAAAATTAGGACAGTTAAATGAAAGCGCTACAAACATTCACATTATTCAGTTTAGGTCTATTCAGTCTGGGCTTCACAGGCTGTGAAAAAATTTCAGCCAATGCTGATTCAGCAAAAAGTTCTGCTGCCCCTCTACAACATCTCAGCATTGGCTACCAAAAGGCGGCTTTGAATTTACTGGTTGCTCGTCAACAAAAGTTATTTGAGCAGCAGCTGCCCAATGTCAAAGTTGACTGGAAAGAGTTTCCTGCTGGCCCACAAATGTTAGAAGCCTTGGCGGTGGGTGCTGTCGATTTTGGCTACGTGGGCAACACCCCACCTATTTTTGCCCAAGCTGCAGGCAAAGATATTCGCTATGTCGGTTATGAAGTGGTGACCCCAAATTCACAGGCTTTGGTCGTTCCATCAGGCAGCCCGATTCAATCGTTGCAAGATTTAAAAGGCAAACGCATTGCCGTACAAAAAGGCTCTAGTGCGCATGAATTATTGGGCAAAGTATTAAAGCAAGCCCAGCTAAGCTGGAAAGACATTCAACCTATTTGGCTTGCGCCTGCAGAAGCTCGTGCAGCATTTGATAAAAACAGCATTGATGCTTGGGTCATTTGGGATCCATTTTTAAGTGCTGCCAAGCTCGATGCGCAAGCACAGGTCTTGATTGATGGCACAGCATTCCCAAAAAGTTATGCCTTCTATATTGGCAATCCTAAATTTATACAGCAGCACCCTCAAGCGGTCAGCAAGGTTTTAGCAAGCTTGAATGCTGCAGATCAATGGATTCTTCAGCACCAAGATCAGGCTTTGTCTATTTACACCCAAAGTACAGGTTTAGCACCACATATTGCCACACCCGTATTTCAGCAACGCTTAAAACCCTCTCCAATTTACCCGCTGAACAATCAGGTCATTCAATCGCAACAACACATTGCCAACAGCTTTCAGCAAGACCAACTGATTCCGCAGTCTATCCAAATTCAAAGCGTGGTTTGGAAAGACCAGCACAGCATTACACCTTAAACATACACAACAAGGATATTAAGATGAAAATTTTTTGGTTTATTCCTACCCACGGTGACAGTCGTTATTTAGGTACCAACAAGGGCGCTCGCCAAGTTGATCATGCCTATATGAAACAAATCGCACTGACTGTTGAACATTTGGGTTATGAAGGGGTTTTAATTCCTACAGGCCGTTCTTGTGAAGATCCGTGGATTACTGCAGCCAGTCTGATTGACGCCACACAAAAGCTCAAATTTTTGGTGGCATTACGTCCGGGTATTACCACACCTGCGTTGGCGGCACGCATGGCTGCAACCTTTGACCGACTATCACATGGTCGTCTTTTACTGAATTTGGTCACAGGTGGCGATGAACAAGAGCTCAAAGGTGATGGGCTCTATGAAGATCACAGCACCCGTTATCAAACTGCGGCAGAATACACCCACATTTGGCGTGAAATTTTAAGTCGCTCACATACAGGTGAGTCGTTCAGTTTTCATGGCAAACGCTTACAGGTTGATGATGCTAAATTGCTATATCCACCTGTACAACATCCACATCCGCCACTATGGTTTGGTGGTTCCTCTGAAGCAGCCATTGAGCTGGCCAGCGAACAGGTGGATACCTATTTAACCTGGGGTGAACCACCTGCTGCAGTCAAAGAAAAACTTGAACTATTAAAAGCCAAAGCAGCTGCTAAAGGACGCAGTTTAAATTACGGCATTCGCTTGCATGTGATTGTTCGTGAAACCAATGCCGAAGCATGGCAAGCAGCAGAAGACCTGATTCAATATGTAGATGATGCCACCATTGCCTCAGCACAGGCTAAGTTCCAAGCCATGGACTCGGTTGGACAACGTCGCATGGCGGCATTGCATCAAGGGAATCGTAGCCAGCTGGAAGTATCGCCTAATCTGTGGGCAGGTGTTGGTTTGGTCCGTGGTGGTGCAGGAACGGCCTTGGTAGGCGACCCTGAAACGGTGGCAGCTCGCATTCAGGAATATGCAGACTTAGGCATCAGTACCTTTATTTTCTCTGGTTATCCGCATTTGGAAGAGTCTATTCGCTTTGCTGAGTTGGTTTTCCCACTGTTACCACTGGAAACCCAAAAGAAACTGGCTCAACCTAATTTAACTGGTCCTTTTGGTGAAATTGTAGCAAATCAATATGTACCTGCTGCTCATACATCTGCACAGCGTAAACTGGAGCAAGTCGAATGAGTCAGCAAATACCCTCAAGTTTAGGCAAAGCGCAAAAGGTTTCACGTGGAACATTGATTGGACAACAACTGCTGCCGTGGTTGTTCCCCGTCGCTTTAATTACCTTGTGGCAACTGGCCTCAAGCACTGGCCTTTTACAAAGCCGCATTTTACCTGCACCAAGTGCTGTACTCAGTGCTTTTTGGACATTACTTAGCAGTGGCGAATTGGCGCAACACGTTCAAGTCAGTGCAGGGCGTGCCCTGCTGGGCTTGCTGATTGGTGGTGGATTAGGGCTGCTGTTAGGCTTACTCAACGGCTCATCTAAAACAGCCTCGACGCTGCTTGACACCACCTTACAAATGATTCGCAACATTCCAGCACTGGCACTGATTCCATTGGTAATTTTATGGTTTGGAATTGATGAAACAGCCAAATTATTTTTAGTTGCTGTGGGGGTATTTTTTCCAGTCTATATCAACACCTACCACGGAATTCGTTCTGTAGATTCACAGTTGCTGGAAATGGGTAAAAGTTATGGGCTCACCCGCTGGCAATTGTATAAAGACATTATTTTACCTGGGGCGATGCCGTCTATTTTAGTCGGTTTACGTTTTTCGCTTGGTTTGGTGTGGGTGCTGTTAATTGTGGCAGAAACAATTTCTGCTCAGGCAGGCATTGGCTATATGACCATGAATGCACGTGAATTCCTACAAACCGATATTGTACTGGTGGGCATTTTACTTTACGCCCTGCTGGGTAAACTGGCCGATGTGTTCGCGGTACTGTTAGAAAAATATTTACTACGCTGGCATCCAGCCTATCAAAAATAAGGATTATCTCCATGACAGATCTAAGCTTGGGACGTCATGTACACAGCACAGACTTCCCTCACCAATCTCCAACTGCGCAGCACAACAATGCAATGGGTGCAGAAATTCTCATTGAACAACTGCACAAGTTTTATGGTTCAGTACAGGTTTTAACCGACTTAAATTTACATATTCAGCCTGGTGAGTTTCTGGCAATTGTTGGACGCAGTGGCTGTGGTAAAAGTACCCTGCTGCGTCTGATTGCCGATCTTGAACAAGCCAGCTACGGTTCCATTCAATTTAAGTCAGCACGACATATTCGGGAAGGCATTACATCCGATGATATACGGGTCATGTTCCAAGACCCTCGCCTATTGCCTTGGCGTAATATCCAACAGAACGTACAACTAGGTTTGGCCAACACTCAGCATGCAGAAGCCGCCAACTTACTTGAAAAGGTCGGTCTGCAAGCGAAGGCCGATTTATGGCCAAGCCAACTTTCTGGAGGACAACGACAACGTGTCGCTTTGGCACGTGCTCTGTCACATCGACCACGCATTTTATTGCTTGATGAGCCCTTAGGCGCATTAGATGCCCTGACACGTTTAGAAATGCAGAACCTGATTGAGCAACTTTGGCTCGAACAAGGTTTCACTGCCATTTTAGTCACGCATGATGTCAGTGAAGCCGTACAACTGGCTGATCGGATTATTTTGCTCGATCAGGGACGTATTGCCCAACAGTTTCAGGTGCCACTGGCTCGACCACGTCAAAAAAGTGTGCAATTTGCTGCATTAGAACAACAGGTCTTAAGTGCAGTATTGGCAACTGAATAATCTTGACGCTAACAATGGGCTCGACTCTCCCATTGTTAGGGCAATGCAAATGCTAATCCATTCCTCTTGATTAAGGCACTCGATTCATTCTTTAATTTTTTTAAATAAACCCAAGCTTAAGCACCGTAAAACTTCACTTTTACCATTTATAAATAAAATCAACAAACGCTAATCATTTAGTCAAAAAATACATGAGCAAATATACTCCCCAACCCTAATTGGTTTTTTGACTGATTGCATAGCTAAACTACAGAATAAATTATAAATATTTTAAAAATACATCTTTTAATGATGCACAAGACTGACGATTTGCCGTACAATTAATAATTCCCTTTTTTCATTGTTTTAAAATTACGAATGGAACAAAAAAAGAGTACACAAAAACGCCATCAGCTTCTCAATGCTGCACTCGACGTATTTTCCTTATACGGGTTTAGCGGTGCAAGTTTGGATGAAATCGCACAAATTGCAGAAATGCATAAGTCGAATATTTTCTATTATTATGAAAATAAAGAGGCGCTCTATGTTGAAGTACTGACCACAGTACTACAAAAATGGCTTGCGCCTTTACAAATGCTTGAAGCCGAACTTGAGCCAGAAGAAGCGATTACCAATTATCTGTTACAGAAAATTGAGGTTTCCCGTACTCAACCGAAAGCATCACGTCTATTTGCTTTAGAAGTGATTCAAGGTGCGCCAAATATTCAGGAAATTTTAAAAGGTCCTCTGAAAAAACTGGTAAAACGCAAAGCCAAAGTCATTACCATGTGGCAAGAACAAGGCAAACTGTCGAAACAGATTGATCCTGAATTGCTGATTTTGAATATTTGGGCGATTACCCAAAACTATGCCGACTTTGCAACGCAAATGGAAATGGTGACAGGTAAAACCCTGCGTAACCGCAGTATGTTGCAACGTGTCTTGCAACATACGGTTCACATGATGCTCTACGGTATTGTGCCTCGTCAGGACGAAATCAATGCTACAGAAGCAACTGTTGTCACGGCTGAACCAGCACAGGAAGCGCAAGAATAATCGCGCCAACCTGAACAAATATCCGAATTTAGCTCACGACCCTAGTTTTTACTCGGGTCGTGGCGTTTTGGGCAACTGTATTACTTAACACTTTGATATAACGATAATAATTTTTGTGCGCCTAGCAACAAGTTTTCTTCCCAGTCTAAATGTGCCGTATCATTGGCACCATCGGTAATATATTTGACCGACAGCATTCGCACCCCTAATTTTTTACAGACTTTGGCAATCGCATAGCCCTCCATGTCAACCAACTGACACGGTACTTTGGGCGTACCCGTTTCAAAGCTATCCCCCGTACCACAAATGCCACTTGGCAAATGCTCAAAATAGCGTTCCAAATGAATTTCTGCAGGATGTTCCTGATCCATTGGCGTGACTCCCACCTGAAAACCCAACGGAGAAACATCCATATCGCGCTGCACAAACTGGCACACTTCCACCAAAGCATGCGCATCAAAATGTGAGCTACCAGCCGTGCCTAAATTCAATAAAGTTTTACAACCAGTCTTTTGAATCACTTCAAAGGCTTTAAACGCAGCATTGACCTTACCAATACCACTATAATGCACCTGAATCCCAGCCTGCTCAAACAAGCCTTTAGACTCACTAGGCAATGCCATAATTAAAGCGAAATCAGAATTCATCACTATTTACTCGTGCAGATCATTGAAACTGAGCACATTAGAAAAGAAAATCTGGTGCGGTGCAAATCCAGTTCACCTTTCGCGCTCAAATAGTCGGATTTTGCCTGATTTTCAGATAATTTTTCAGGTTAAAAACACAACAGCAAGACGAAAGCGCGAGAATATGGCAATATATAGCCCTTACAAATTTTCAACTTTCATCCGATCATGCAGCTGCTCCGCCTGAATGCTTTATCTTCAACCACTGACCTCGCCCAAACTGCCGTGACCATTGGCAATTTTGATGGTGTGCATGTCGGTCATCAGGCGATGATTCAACAGCTCAAAGAAGTTGCTGCGGCGCAACAACTCAAAACCGTGGTGATGCTGTTTGAACCTCAACCATTGGAATTTTTTAAAGGCTACGATGCCCCACCACGCATCAGCTCGTTGCGGGAAAAAGTCGAATATCTGACCGAATTGGGCGTCGACTACATTGCAGTAGCGAAATTTGACAATCATTTCCGCAGTTTAAGTGCCGAAGCCTTTGCAAAACTTTTAAAAAATAGCCTGAATGCCTCGCATTTGGTCTTGGGCGATGACTTCCATTTTGGTAAAAACCGCCAAGGCAATAGCGAATTTTTACGCAACTATGGCTTTCAGGTCACCAATTTAAACACCATTGAACTGAATGGTGAGCGTGTTAGCTCAACTCGTATTCGTCAAACTTTACAAGCAGGTGATTTGGCACTGGCAGCCAAACTGCTTGGACGCCCATATAGCATTACAGGGCGCGTCCAATATGGCGATCAAATTGGTCGCACACTTGATTTTCCAACCATTAATGTACGCTTAAACCGCCATAAACCCTGCTTAAATGGCATTTATGGCGTTGAAGTGGTCTGCGAAACCACCTCCTTAACCGACACAGTCAGCAATGCACATCCTAGCAAAACAGGTGTTGCAGGCTACAGCCCAAACAGTTTATTTGGTGCAGGGCATGTCGGAACTCGTCCTGCCATCAAGCAAGAACATCCCGAATGGCGATTAGAAGTACATTTCCCCAATGTTTCTGCTAATCTGTATGGCTTGTTAATGCGGGTCACGTTTTTAAACTATTTACATGGCGAAAAAAACTACCCTTCGCTTGAAGCACTTAAAGCGGGAATTGATGATGATGTTGAAAAACTTCTTGAATTTCGACAAGATCATCCAAATTTCCCTTTTTAATTTACCCTAAATATTTAATGTAAAACGCGTCAGTCCATGGGCTGATTCAACTGGAAGACAACTTGCATGAGCGATAAGCAAACTCCTGAAAATGCAGTGGATTATAAAGCCACGCTAAACCTCCCAGGTACTGAATTTGCAATGAAAGCAAATCTCGCAGTACGTGAAGCGAAATGGTTAGAAGAGTGGTATGCCGACAACATTTATCAGCAGATTCGTGCATCGCGTATTGGCAAGAAAAAATATGTGCTTCACGATGGCCCTCCATATGCCAATGGTCAAATTCACTTGGGTCATGCGGTCAATAAAGTCCTGAAAGACATCATTATTAAAAGCCGTGTCATGGATGGTTTTGACGCACCCTACGTTCCGGGTTGGGACTGTCACGGTTTACCGATTGAACTCAAAGTAGAAGAAAAAGTGGGTAAAGTGGGTGTAAAAGTCGATGCTTCGACTTTCCGTAAAGCCTGCCGTGAATATGCTTACACCCAAGTCGAATTACAGAAAAAAGACTTCGTGCGTATGGGCGTATTTGGTGATTGGGACAATCCTTACCTCACCATGAACTTCAAGCAAGAAGCCGATATCGTACGTTCATTGGGTGCAATTGCCAAAGCAGGTCATATTGAACCGGGTCTTAAGCCTGTGAACTGGTGTTTGGACTGTGGTTCTGCATTAGCAGAAGCCGAAGTCGAATATGAAGATAAAAAATCCGATGCGATTGATGTCGGTTTTGCTGTGGTCGATTTAGCCGATTTATCTGCACGTTTGGATGTGCAAGTGAATGATGCCACTGACATCGTCATTTGGACGACTACACCGTGGACTTTGCCTGCGAACCAAGCCGTTGCATTGCATGCCGAAATTGAATACCAATTGGTGAAAGCACGTGCCGATGAAAAAGCACCACAAAACTTTATTTTAGCTAAAGAGTTGGTACAGTCAGCAACTGAACGCTATGGCTTTAGCAGCTATGAAGTATTGGCTGACTTCACAGGTGACAAACTTGAAAACCTGATCTTGCAACATCCACTGATTCAAGCTCGTCAAGTGCCTGTAATTTTAGGTGAACACGTGACCGCAACAAGCGGTACAGGTGCAGTACATACCGCACCTGGACACGGTGTGGACGACTATAAAGTTGGCTTACAATACAACCTAAAAGTTGACAATCCTGTCGGTGGCAATGGCGTATATTTACCTACTGCACCAATCTTTGCAGGCGAACACATCTACAAAGCCAATCCACAAATTATTGCGACTTTGGTAGAAAACAATAAGCTTTGGGCACATCACCCAATCAAACACAGCTATCCTCACTGCTGGCGCCATAAATCTCCAATTATTTTCCGTGCTACACCACAATGGTTTATCAGCATGGATGCCAAAGGTTTACGTCAAGGCGCACTCAATGCGATTGAAAATGACATCAGCTTTGTACCTGATTGGGGTAAAAACCGTATCCAAGCGATGATTGAAGGTCGTCCAGACTGGTGTATTTCACGTCAACGTACTTGGGGTGTACCAATTCCATTCTTCGTACACAAAGACACCAACGAATTGCACCCACGCACACCTGAATTGATTGAAGAAGTTGCGAAACTGATCGAACAAGAAGGGATTGATGGCTGGTACAACCGTGAAGCCAAGGACTTCATTGGCGATGATGCCGAGCACTACAATGCAGTACGCGACACCTTAGACGTTTGGTTCGACTCAGGTACGACGCATTATGCAGTTCTACGTGAGCGTGAAGAGTTACAAGACCCAGCCGATTTATATCTTGAAGGTTCAGACCAACACCGTGGCTGGTTCCAGTCTTCATTGCTCACCTCAATTGCGATCAATGAACGCGCACCATACAAAGGCTTGTTAACCCACGGCTTTGTAGTGGATGAAAAAGGTCGCAAAATGTCGAAATCGTTGGGTAACATCATTACTCCACAAGACATTATTAAAGACATGGGTGCAGACGGCTTACGCTTCTGGATTGCATCGGCAGATTACCGCTATGAAATGACCGCAGGTAAGGAAATCTTTAGCCGTGCCTCTGACGGTTATCGTCGTATCCGTAATACTTTGCGTTTCTTGTTGGCTAACTTAAATGGTTTCAAACCCGCTACAGATGCTCTGCCTGTAGATCAGTTGATTGCACTGGATCAATACATCCTGCAACGTGCCGCAGAAGTACAGAAAACCATTCAGCAAGCCTATGAAGATATGAACTTCCATATCGTAACCAGTGCGCTGACCAACTTCTGTATTAATGACTTGGGTGGTTTCTACCTCGATATCATCAAAGACCGTCAGTACACCACCAAAGCAGACTCGCAAGCACGTCATTCTGCACAAACTGCTTTGTATCACTTGGTTCAGGCTTTCGTTCGTTGGATGGCGCCAATCTTAAGCTTTACTGCACAAGAAGCATGGCCGCTAATTCCTGAGCAATCAGAAAAATATGTCTTCACTGCAGAATGGTATGACATTCCAGTGGCTTCTGAAGCTAACATCTTGGCAGAAGCGGAATGGCAAACCCTGATTGCAGTGAAATCTGCCGTCAATAAATTCATTGAAGCAGCACGTACCGCCAAAACAGTCGGTTCCAACTTATCTGCTAAAGTTGAACTTTGGGCGAATGACGAACTCAAAGCCGTATTGGATAAACTAGGCGATGAGCTACGTTTTGTCCTGATTACCTCACAAGTAATTGTGAATGGCTTTGATGCTGCACAAGGTGAAGCCTCTGATTTAGATGGCTTGAACGTGAAAGTTTCTGCAGCAGATGGCGAAAAATGTGTACGTTGCTGGCATGTACTCCCTGATGTGAATACACATTCTGCACATCCAGGTTTATGCTCACGTTGTATTATCAACCTTCCAACAGGTCAAGGCGAAGAGAGAAAATATGCCTAATCCACAACACAAAAAGGGCTTATTCCAGTTCTATCCACATAATTTATGGTGGGTGGGCTTGTCCATTGTCGCGATTATTCTCGACCAATGGACCAAATGGATTGCAGTATCGCATCTGAATTACGCAGATCCAGTGCCTGTATTGCCCTTTTTGAATTGGACTTTACTGCATAACTATGGCGCTGCCTTTAGTTTCTTGTCCGATGCAGGTGGATGGCAACGTTATTTCTTTACCTCACTGGCAGGTTTAGTGTCTGTAATTTTTGTATTTTGGCTAATGCGTATGCCAAAAAATGTCATCGTACTGCCTTTGGCGATTGCCTTGATTTTAGGCGGTGCGATTGGGAATTTAATTGATCGGGTCAGTCTTGGCTACGTGGTCGATTTTATTCACGTGTACTACAACAACAGCCACTTCCCTGCCTTTAATATTGCAGACAGTGCCATCACACTTGGCACCATTCTGCTGTTAATTGATACGTTTTTCCTAGAAAAGCACCGAATTGAACGAGCGCAGGCGCAACATGACTGAAATTATTAATCCAAATGATGAAACTCGTATTGAAGATGGCTCAAAAGTCGAATTGCACTTTTCTGTCGCCATTGAAAATGGTGTAGAAATTGACAACACCCGTAGCCGCGCTGAACCTGTAAGTTTGGTCATGGGCGATGGCAGCCTATTACCTGGTTTTGAAAAGTCATTATTTGGTTTACGTGCAGGTGACCGTCGTACCGTGAGTCTTCCACCTGAAGAAGCATTTGGTCCATGGAATCCTGAAAACGTACAAACTTTTGATACGGTTAAATTTGAGCAACATCCAGTTGAAGGACACATGATTGAATTTGAAGATAAAGCCAAACAAAGCCTCTATGGCGTGGTGAAATCTGTCAACGATGATGTGACTGAAGTAGACTTTAACCACCCTTTAGCGGGTAAAAATATTACCTTTGAAGTTGAAATCTTTAGAGTGACCCCAGCAGGACAACAAGGTATTAAGTTGATGTAATCAATTTGCATACTTACTGCATCTTTCTGCTGTTCAAATCTCCCAAGTACAAGAAAATGAATTTGGGAGATTTTTTATTGAATAAGATAATTATTAAATATAATCAAATACTTAAAATTAAATAAATCCAGTTTATTGATCTATATTTTACCGATATATCGTTGTACGTTTTAGCTTACATGCACTGCAGAAAATTGACGCTAGGCAAAGATCAGCTTTCATTTTATATTTAACACATACAGAAACAGGATGTTTCTAAAAGCAAGAATAACAATAATAAATAATATAACGGCAGGACGCTGAAAGGTATAACAGGAGTAATACCTAAACATAAATCTGAAAAAGCCCCGACATGATGTTGGGGCTTTTTTCTATTTGTTTTTTGTCCTACTTTGAAATAAGTTTAGACCTGAAGAAATTTATTTTATGGAGCCACCAATTTAAGCAATCTGGCAGATTGACCATCTTCAATCACCCAAATATTGCCATCCTGTGCTTGAAGTACGCCACGAATCCGCTGACCCATCTCGATACGCTGTAACTCCCGAACAGGCTGTGCTTGCGTATCCACCACAATAATTGCTTTTGAAGATAAACCACCAAGAATCGCTTTATGCTTCCAATGTGGGAATACATCTCCCGTATAAAACATCAAACTTGAGGGAGAGATGACTGGCGTCCAATCCAGAACAGGGGCTGTAAATTCAGGACGAGTTGCATGGTCTGGAATGGGCAACCCATTATAATGATCACCATTCGACACCAGTGGATAGCCATAGTTTTCGCCCTTGACAATCAGATTCAACTCATCGCCACCTTTAGGTCCCATTTCTGCAACCCAAAGCTGCCCTGCGGGATCGAATGCCATGCCTAAAGGGTTGCGATGCCCCAAACTCCAGACTTGCTTGGCAATCTCTCCATGTGTTTGAAATGGATTGTCTAAAGGGGTTGTGCCATCTGCATTTAGACACAAAATTTTGCCTAAATTAGATTTTAAATCCTGAGCAGGTTCAAACTTTTGTCGCTCACCAGAACTTATCCACAATTTGCCATCTGCACCAAACTTTATACGATGCGCATAGTGCCCCTGTCCCGATACTTTCGGCACTTGCTGCCAGATTCTTTGAATTTGGGTGAGTTTTGGCGTGGGTTTGGCATCTAATACAAGCTTGCCCCGAATCACGACTGCACCGTAACCACCCGCACCCGCTTCGGCATAACTTAAATAAATCTGCTGATTCTGTTTAAAGTCAGGATCTAAAATGACGTCACCCAAACCACCTTGTCCGCCATAGGCGACTTCAGGGATAGCTTGAACATCTAAGCTTTGACCTGTTTTTGGATCAAAAAGTTTTAATTTCCCCGCTTTTTCTGTAATTAATAGGCGTCCATCGGGTAATTCTGCCAATGCCCACGGCTCATTAAAATCTGCAATTGGCTGTATTTGATAGCGTTGTAAATTTTGTGCAGAAGTTGATTTTGACTCTAAAGCAGCCGTGTTCTGTTTCGGCTCAACTTGCGCATTACACCCTGTAGTTAAACCCAATACAACTAGACATATAAATCCATAGTATTGCCGATTTATCTTGAGCATCCTAATTGCTCCTCTATTCATTCAATCTTTGCTTGTGCTAATCAAGACATCATAATCAATGAAATGTACCTCGTGCACAGTAGAAATGTAGCGATACACACTTTCTTACTTAAATCTTCTACAAAGTGAATAGGCAAAAAATTAAGGAGCAATGCTCCTTAATTTCAAAGTCCCAAAACACTAACGATCAATTAACTATAAGATCGGCTGGCTTTTTTAACCACGCTTGGCTCACTCACCACCTGTGATGTACTTTGTAAACGAATCAGTGCTACTGCAATTGCACCAATCACTGCAGGAATCGCCACCGCCAAAAAGTTCATTTTATGTGGTAAATCCATGCCCAAAAGTACGCCAATAATAATAGGGCCTACAATCGCACCGACACGCCCCACTGCAGAAGCACAGCCGATACCTGTAGAACGAATCGTAAGTGGATAATACTGAGCAACAAAGCTATACAATAAAATACTGCTGCCAATGGCAGAAGCACCTGCTAAGCCCACCAATAAATAAATCACAGGCTGTGGTGAATTAAAGCCTAGACCCACTAGAGAGAATGCGCCCAATAAAAACATGCCAATAATCACAGGTTTTAAGTGGAAACGGTCTGCTAAAATCCCGCCACTGATGGTTCCGATCACAGCACCAATGTTCATCGCCATTAAGAACATTAAACTGTTACCCAGCGAATAACCTGCTGCCATCATCAGTTTTGGCAACCAACTGCCCAAAGCATAAACCATCAACAAACACATAAAGAAGCAGCACCAAAACAGCAAAGTACTCATGCCACGGTTATTTTTAAATAAGGCTGCAATTGAGGCATCTGCGGTTTGTACTTCATTTAATACAAATTGTGTTTGTGGGCTGATATTTTCTTGTGGGCTAATTTGCTGGACGATGTGACGCGCTTTTTCATGTTGCTGTTTTTTCACCAAAAAAGTTAAAGATTCTGGTAAGAAAAACCACAATAAAGGCAAAATAAGTAACGGTAATCCCGCAATATAGAACATCACTTCCCAGCCAAAGCTAGGCGTCAACCATGCACCAAGTAAGGCTGCCATAATGCCGCCCACGGCATAGCCGCTGAACATGGTGGTAACTAAGGTACTACGCATTTTTTGTGGTGCATATTCAGAGGTTAAAGCCACGAGGTTAGGCAATACTCCGCCAATCCCTAAACCTGCAATAAAACGTAAAATACCAAACTCTGTTGGGTTGGATGCAAAGCCGCCCCAAAAAGTAAAGCCACTAAATAACGTCACACAAATTAATATGACATTTTTACGGCCAATTTTGTCTGCCAACATGCCAAACAGCATGGCACCAAACATCATGCCTGCCAGTGCCGTACTCGCAAGCATACCTGCCTGTACAGCCGTCATATTCCATTCTTGCATCAGTAGTGGTAAAGCCACACCGTTAATCGCCAAATCATAACCGTCAAAAATAACGACAAATACGCACCAAAGTACAATTTTTAAATGAAAAGGTTTAAACTTTGCTTGATCCACTACAGCATTCACATTCATTGTTGTTGCTGTCATTTTTCCCTCACCTCCAATTGTGAGCTTTTTATTTTATAAAAAATGAATGGTTATTCACTTTTGTATATAAAATGAATCAATATTCACTTTTTGTCTACAGCAAAAACTTAACTCTGGTTAATTTTCTTAAAAACCTAGACTAAAGTTGTAGATAAATTCGACCAAATAGACTTGCAGTAATTTATGATATTTTGATATATGCTATATTTTTCACATAATTTATTATTGTAAATATATTGTTTTAAACTTCTTTCTTCTACTTTTCTTCTTAATATTTTCTTTTCTACATAAAAAAACACCCCCAACATTT